>JACRLS010000051.1 GCA_016235225.1 Nitrospirota bacterium
ATGGGCATTAGGTAAGATGGCTATGGGCAAGAGGCGATAGGCTATGGGAATGAGTTTTTTTCTTTTTTTTATTGCCGAGTGCCTATTGCCTTTTCCGATATAGCCTATAGCCTCTTGCCTCAAATACTGAGAATCGCGATGAGTTCGGTCTGAAGAGGTTGGCCGAACACGAGGACGTCGTCCTCCGTCACAAAAGCATCCAGCTCGCTACGGATGCCGAAGTCACCGGCCAAGTAAACGCCCGGCTCGATCGAGAAGCAGGTGCGGGGGGTCAGCCGGCGGGTGTCCTGGGTTTCCAAGTTGTCGATGTTGGCGCCGTTGCCGTGCACCTCTTCGCCGATGGAGTGCCCCGTGCGGTGGAGAAACTGGTCGCCGTAGCCGGCGCCGCGAATCACCGCCCGGCAGACGTCGTCCACTTCCCAGCCGCAAGGAAACTCGCCCCGGGTGACACGGTCCCGCGCGAAACTGAAGGCGGCCTCGCGCGCATCCCGAACCAGTTCAAAGATCCGACGATGGCGGTCAGGAACCGACTGCCCCACATAGCCGGTCCAGGTGATATCGCCATACACGCTTCCGGGTTCGGACCGCTTCGCCCAGAGATCGATCAGCAGGAGATCGCCCTCGCGGACAGGCCAGGAGGCCTGAGCCCCGGGCATATAGTGAGGATCGGCACTGTGCGCATTCACCGCCGCGATCGGCGCGGAGCTGGTCATCAAGCTGCGCGCCTTCATGCGGCTGAGGATGAACTGCTGCACGTCAAATTCGCACAGGGCCGTCCCTGCGCGGATACAGGCGGCCACATGGCCGAATGTCTCGGTGACGATCTGCCTCAACCCGTCCACTGCCTCTCGATGCGAGGCCAGTTGTCGATCATCCCAGACAGCTTCGAACCGTTGCACCAGGTCGGCCGACGTGACGACCTCCGTCCCCAGGCCGCGGATCAGCTCAATCGTGCCGGCATCCACTCGTGAGATGTACGGCACGGCATTGAGCGGGGAATACTGCATCGCGACGCGCCGGGCCCCACAAAGCATCTCGGCTAGGAGACTCCGCTGTTCCTGCCAGCCCAGGTACAGTCGGGTCTCTCCAGGCAGCTCCTCTAGCTGGTGCGGCTCGATCCGGTGCGAGAGCTTGACCGGCGTCCCTGTGGCCGGCACCCAGTAGTACCATCGTCGCGTCACATGCTTGCCGGCATCCAACTTGAGGATGCGGTAGGCCAGGGGATCGCTCACTCGGAAGTCATAGAACAGCCACCCGTCCAGCCGTCCTGACTCCCGCAGGGCCTCCTGAATCTGCTCGATACGCTGCTGATGCGGAGACATCGTCGACATGCGGGCATCTTACCCGGCACTCCGGGAAACCGCAACGAATCGTGCCGTGCCCTCATGCGGCAGAGGCTTTGCCCCGCATCTCTCGTCACCTGCGCAGGATGCGGCAAAAGCTGGCAGCGCTGGACCCCCTCTGATACCCTGGCATCAGGTCGCCGGAGGCAGGCCGCGCGATGCCGACACGTACGGTATGAGCCTGCCTACCTGACATGAACAGAGGAACCAAAACCGATTGCCCGGCCTGCGGATCATCCCGCACGTCAGAGGCCCACACCGTCCCCGATTACGAGTACGGCCTCTCCTATCGAGCCGCCTACCTGTCGTGCAAGGACTGCGGGACGACGGCCCAAGCGCCGATGCCCAGCCCGGCTCAGTTGGCTGCCTTCTATCCGCCGGCCTACCACAGTCACACGAATCGCGGACTCTTGCATCGACTCCGGTGCCGGATGCGCCTCCAGCAGTGCCTCCCGCTTCCCCTGGAGGATGGAGTGGTCCTGGACTACGGATGTGGCAACGGAGCCTTTCTCGAGTACGCGGCTCAGACGCTGCCTGGCGTTCGTTTCTTTGGGTACGAGATCGGTCCCAAGGCGACCGTGACAGTCCGCCAGCAGGGCCGGATCACGCTTGTGGAGGGAGCGCTGGAGGATCTCCTAGACCGGCTGCCCGCCTGTCGGTTAATCAGCATGAACCACGTGATCGAACACCTGCCCGACCCGCAACGAGCCCTTTCGGCCTTGTCACGAACGCTCCTCCCGGGCGGGGCGTTGGTCGGACAGACACCGGCAGCCGGTTCCTGTGAACATCGGATGTTCGGATCCAGGTGGAGCGGGTACCATGCCCCACGACATACGGTCGTCTTCTCACAGAACGGCTTAAGGGAATGCCTGGCTCGCCTGGGGTTTCAGCATATTCGCATCGCCCCCGCGTTCAATCCGGCCGGCCTCGCGGTCAGCCTGGCCTCCGCGGTCTCTCCTGAACCTGTGACGGGCATTCCCCGGCAGGGTGTTGCATGGCTCGGTTGGTTGGCAGCCGGAACGTTGCTCGCCCCCTTTGATCTCCTATCCGGCCAGTCCGGCATCATGAATTTCAGAGCCGAGAAAGCTTAGATGCACTCCCCATGACGCGTTTGGATCTCACCACGTTCACCGATAAACGGAGCGATGCCTGGTCGGGCTTCATCGTTGCGACGAACCTGTTCCTGGTGCTGATGCCGCTGTACTTGAGCGCCTGGCTGGGAGTCGGCCTCCATCTGCTGCCGGCGTGGGGATGGTTTGGTGTCGGCATGAATGGACTACTGAATCTCCTGCACGAGTGTTCCCATTACCACGTGTTCGCCGGCCGCGCCGGATCGAGCTTCCTTGGCCGGTGGGTGCTCGGCCCTCTGGCACTGGCCGACTTCGACGCCTACCAGAAGCGCCATTGGGTCCATCACCGCCATCTCGGAGAGAGTGAAGATCCCAAGTATGTGTATCGGGTCAACGTGCGTGGACGACGGTTTCTGGGCTTTGCCTTCAGGTGTGCGTGCTTGCTGGAAGCGCTGAAGAAATTCTCCGGGCAGGCCGCACCTCCGACTCGAGACGAGTCCGGCTCGCCTCCTTCATCCCGCCTGTGGGTGATGCGAACCCTTCTGGTCCATTCCCTCCTGGGCGGGTCGATCCTCTGGGTGGCCACGGATGGGGGCGGCCGGCCGCTTGGTGAAGGGCTCTTGACGGCTTCGGTCGTGTATGGGGGAGTCTATCTTTATGGGCTGGCGTCGTTGACGGTCTGGGTGGCCAGCTTACGCGCGATTGCCGAACATCAGATCATCGGCGATCAGGACGTGACACAGCAAGATGCGGCACTCCGGAACTTTCGGCCTGGGCGACTGCTTAGTTGGCTGCTCGGCTGTTACGGCTTTGTTCAGCACGCCACGCACCACTATGAGCCCGCCATTCCCTACTATCGGCTCCCGGCCGCGACGACCGCCCTCGCCGGGACGAATCCGTCCTTTTCCCCGGTCCACACCTACGGGAGCGTGCTGGCCGAAGTGATCAGATAACGTCATCACAGAGAGATGCCGTGGATCTGATCCTCGTATCTCGTCGTTCGAATCTCGTATCTCGTTAATCGGGGCGAGACAGGCGCGACGTGCGTGAAACGCGCGACACGCACAGACGAAGCGCTCGACTCGTCTCGCTTTTCCCGCCAGTCCCGCTCGAAGCGCAATAGACGCCTCTTGTCACAGCCGCCCTTCATCCAGTTCGATGATATCGACCCACGTCGACGCGGGCGGCAAGGCGGTGGCCGGCACACCACGCTTCGCCGCCACTTCGGCCAATCTGGACTGAAATCGCTGACGAGTCCCCTCGTCTTTAGGGCCGCCGGTCAGGATGCGCTCGTTCCACTGGCGTGCCTCCTCCACAGATGGAAGGAACTCGACCAGGTACTTATCGAACCCGGTGGTGAAGTAGTTGTAGTCGGGAATCAGGCCGGCGTGGCGCAGGCGGATCTTGTCGATCAGGCGGCCCAGATGGACCATCCCCCCGAGTTCAATTTTTGGGCTTCTGGGACACGGCGTCATCGCCATAGTGTGCGTCCTTTCTCTTATCCCGTTCTTCAGGCTCTTGTGTGGTTCCGACAATACCGCGCCAGGTCCGAGGTCCGCCCGGCGACGGACAGGCCGCTCCAGGGGCCGCCCTCCAGGGCCGCCCTCTTGCACCCTGGGCTGGGGAAGCGGTACCCTATCAATCCTGCACACTCGTCATCTTGCTCACATCACAAGGAGGACCCCATGGCACTACGACTCGGAGATGAGGCGCCGAACTTCACGGCGGAAACCACCGAAGGGACTATCACCTTCCACGAATGGCTGGGCAACGGCTGGGGGATTCTGTTCTCCCATCCCAAGGATTTCACGCCGGTGTGCACGACCGAACTCGGGTATATGGCGCGGATCAAGGGCGACTTCGAGAAGCGGGGCGTGAAGGTGCTGGCCATCAGCGTCGACCCCCTGGAGTCGCACAAGGGGTGGACCAAGGATATCAATGAGACCCAGAATTGCACGGTCTCTTACCCCTTGATCGCCGATCCCGACAAGAAGGTCGCCATGTTGTACGACATGATCCATCCGAACGCCCTCGACAACATGACCGTTCGCTCGGTGTTTGTGATCGGACCGGACAAGAAAATCAAGCTCATGTTGACCTATCCGGCCTCATGCGGACGCAACTTCGACGAGCTGCTCCGCGTGATCGATTCACTCCAACTGACGGCCAAGTTTAAGGTGGCCACGCCGGTCAACTGGAAAGACGGACAGGATTGCATCATCACGCCGGCGGTGTCGGACGCTGAGGCCACGACCCTCTTCCCCAAGGGGTTCAAGGCGGTGAAGCCCTATCTTCGCTTTACCCCGCAACCCAATAAGTAAGTCGGGTACGCCTGCTTTAGGTCGCAACCGGCCGGGAGCCGTCAGATTGACCGGTGGCTCCCGGCTTGGTGCGTGACTGCCCCCGCATCGACCCTTTCACCAGCTCAAATTCGTACAGCCGACATTCCAGCGGCCCGTTGAACAAGGGAATCCGCCGCGATGACGCCAGTCCGATCAGCTTGGGCAGCCGAAGGTCCGCCGTCAAGAGACAGGCGCGCCAGCCCGAGAATCGCTGCTTGAGGACGTCACCGAACCGAGGATAGAGGGCAGCCAAGTGGGCATCAGTGCCGACCCGAATCCCATAGGGAGGATTGGTCACCAGTAGCCCCTCGTCGGCCGGCGGAGAGAGGGACAGAACATCTTGTTGTCTCAGTTGCACGCTCCGCTCCAGCCCGGCGGCTGTGAGATTAGCCCTGGCAGCAGCAATAGCCGTCCCGTCGATATCGCTTCCATAGATCTGGACTGCTAACCCGGCCGACGGATCCGCCCCTCGGTTCGCTCGCATAGCCTGCCAGGCCGGCCCATCGAACCAACTGAACCGCTCGAAGGCAAAACGTCGACTCAGGCCCGGAGGGACACCGGCCGCCATCTGTGCCGCCTCGATCAGGATCGTCCCGCTCCCGCACATGGGATCGAGCAAGGTCGTCGCGCTGGGCCAGCCCGCCAGCCGGAGAATGCCCGCCGCCAGATTTTCACGCAGCGGGGCGGCGCCGCCGAGGCTTCGCGTACCTCGCTTGAATAACGGCTCGCCGCTCGTATCCAGATAGAACGTCGAACTTCTCTCGTCGAGGAACACGACGATCAACACATCCGGACGCTGTGTCTCAACCGTGGGACGCTGTCCGGTCGTCGCTCTGAACGCATCACAGACCGCATCCTTGATCCGAAGCGTCACGAACTCGAGGCTCTTCAACGAACAGTGCCGGGCGCTGACCTTGACCTTGATGGTACATCGGTGACTAAACCAGTCGGGCCAGGAACAGCGCCGAGCCTGTTCATACAGGTCCTGCTCATCGGCGTATTCACCGACCGCCACCTGCCACAACACTCGGCTGGCGATGCGACTCTCGAGATTGGCCCGATAGCAGAGCGTGAGGGAACCGCTGAACCCGACCCCGCCCGCGGCGGGTACGATCTCGGAGGCGGCCAGAGTGCTGAGCTCGTCGACGAGCAGACCTTCAAGCCCGCGAGGACAGGGCG
>JACRLS010000160.1 GCA_016235225.1 Nitrospirota bacterium
AAGAACAGAGATAGACGCATCTCCTGGATTCCCGCTCCCGTCATACCCGTGCAAACGGGTATCCAGTCTTGTTCTGGTTTCCCGCTCCCCGCTTCAAACATGCGGGGACAAGCTTCGCGGCAATGACAGGGGACAAGCTTCGCCTGCCTGCCGCGCCGACTGCGGCGCAGGCAGGCGGGAATGACGAAAAAGAGCTCTCAGGACTTGCATTGAACCGCCCGCCTGCCGGAAGCCTCTGGCGGGCAGGTCATACCCGCGCAAGCGGGTATCCAGTCCTTTCCGACCAAACGGGTGAACATCCCGCTGTGCTTACAACCATCATGGCAAAGAGATTGTAGATCTTTTTCAATTCCTATCTCTGTTCTTGGGTTGTGCAGTGGGTGTGAGCTCTTAGGGAAGTCAGTGGTCCGACGACACAAGTCACGAGCATACCGCGATCGACATGCCCTCTTACCGTAATGCCATCGTCATGCTATCCGCGGCTTTTGGCTTCGCCAATGTGGCGGCTGTATTCGAACTCGCGCCCATCACGTGGGTCATCGGGCTCTGCGTAGTATCAGTGCCGGTGTTCATCAAGACCCTCTCAGGATCAGACGTCTTGAGATCTCCGGTCGTGGTCTGGTGCTTCGGCTTTGCGTGGATGAGTGTGGCCTGGTTTTTTCTGTCCTCCCAGTCCGACGTGGCCTGGCAGGACCTGCGATGGCGTTTCTTCGCCATCCTCACCATAATGTGCTTCCTGATCCTCCTGTGGGACTCCGACGCCGTCAGATTCGCGAGATATGCGATGGCGGCGGGGGTCCTGTTCGGGACCGCGGTGAATATCTACGAGCTGTTCGTGCCCATGACCTTCAGCAAGCTCCCCGGCCGCTCGGCCGGCTTCTACGGGGATCCGAACATATCGGCCGAGATGTTGGTGCTCGGGATGATCGTCAGCGTGACCCTGTTGCCTGCGCGGTGGCGGGGGCTGTTTGTGCTGGCGACAGGGATCGGGGTGTGTCTCACGCTCTCTCGATCAGGCATTCTCGGCTGGATCATCGCGAGCGGCGCGCTGATGCTCCTGCGCCAGGTTCGCATGAAGGAGCTTCTGGTGACAGGCATGCTGGGTGTGGGTCTTGTCGCCATGCTCCTGCTGTTTCGGGGGGACGAATTTCTTACGACGTTGGAGAGAAGCGGTACGATCAATAAGGACGTGCTGGAACGGCTCGACTGGTTCACGGATCCAGCCGGCGTCTCCGATAACTCGAGCTGGGCGCGGAAGCTTCTGGTGAAACACGCCTGGGAGAAGATTGCCGAGCGCCCGTGGATCGGGAGCGGGACCGGGACGTCGCGTGAGGTGGTGTTTGAGGGAACGCATAATCAGTATCTCGCGCATATGCAGGACCATGGTCTTCTGGGGGCTACGATCGTGCCCCTCCTTATCTTGGCCGTGGCGTGGTGGGCGCAGGGAGAAGCGAAACAACTCGCGATGATTTTTGGCGCTGTGGTGATGTGGCAGGGCTTTTTCACCCATAACCTCTTCGATCACCCGTCTCGGCTGATGCTGTTCGCCCTCATGGCTGCCGTGGCGTGGGCCAGTCGGTCCCCTGCGCTCGATCGGGTGCGGGTCGTGCCGGTGAATGACGGAAGGGCGCCGAAGGCCTTGGCCAGGGCGTAACCATCTTCCGATATTGCCGGAGTCAGGAGATTCCCGATGCCGAAACGCCGGTGGAAATACAATATCGTCGCGATGCTCGGCGGGGTGGTCGTCGCGCTCGCGCTCGGCGAAGTCGGATTGCGCGTGGCCGGCATTTCCTACCCGTCGTTCTATCAGTATGATGCCGAGCTGGGCGCATCACTACGCCCTGGGGCTGAGGGCTGGTGGATGAGGGAAGGCAAAGCCTATGTGAAAATCAATAGCGCAGGACTGAGAGACCGAGAGCACGAGCGGGCGAAGCCGCCGGGTACCGTGCGGATTGCTGTTCTAGGGGACTCGTTTCCAGAAGCTGCCCAAGTGCCGATGGAGGAAGCGTTTTGGTCTGTTCTTGAGCGTCAGCTCAGTGCATGTCCGGCGATGGCCGGCCGGCATCCCGAAGCGATTAACTTTGGTGTGTCGGGTTATGGCACGGCACAGGAGCTCCTTATGCTCCGCCATCGCGTGTGGTCGTATGATCCCGATATCGTCCTCCTTGCCTTCTCTACGCACAACGATGTTCGGAATAACTCGCGCGCCCTTGAGCAAGAAGATCTGAAACCTTACTTTTTGCTGCAGGATGGAAAACTTGTTCCCGATCTCACGTTTCGCGATTCGTCAGCGTTTCGTTTCGCCCAGACGCAGACCGCGCAGTGGAAGCACCAGATCATGAACTCGTTTCGGATTTATCAAGTGTTCGATGAGGCCCGGAGGATCGTCAAAGCGCGTATGACACGTATGAAACAGGGGCAACTCTCCCCCTTTGCTGTTCAAAGCGTGTCCGAAGCCCAGGCGGCGAGGGCGGACTCGAATGTGAGCCCATGGGACAGGTTTGCTGAAGCGGGCCTGGATTCCATGGTTTATCAGAGGCCACGTGATCCGGTTTGGGAGGAAGCCTGGGAACTCACTGAACGACTTCTTATCCAAATGCGCAACGAAGTCTTGGAAAAAGGCGCAGGCTTCATCGTTGTGACCTTGAGCAGCGGTCCACAAGTGCATCCGGATCCGGCAGTCCGACGGGATCTCGCAAATCATCTAGGCATGCCGGATCTTTTGTATCCGGACTTTCGCATTCGAGACCTGGGGGATCGTGAAGGCTTCTCGGTGTTGAACCTGGCCCCACTTCTTCAAGTACACGCGGAGAACCACCAAGAATATCTTCACTTCACGAAATCCGGAGTGGGAGTCGGCCACTGGAACAAGGCAGGGCATCGTCTCGCCGGTGAACTGATCGCTCAGAACCTGTGCGCGAACCTCCCGAAGCCTCCCGTTCACCCGCCTACGCAGGAAGCCACGGTTGCCCGGCCTTCGTAGCCGACGCGACTCTCGCCCGCCAGAGGCTTCCGGCGAGCGGGTCGGCCGAGTAGGCTAAAGCCGTGGGGCTCCCCTCCACTCGTAGGTGACGCTCGATCGTCCGCCGCGTTGTCGGCATTGTGCGGAGAGCGGGCGACGGGCGAACACGGGGCGCCGCCAACCTTGGACTCGAGGACCGTCGAGGTCAACCAGGCGCTCTTCACGATGGTTGTCCACGTAACTACTCAGGTAGATAGGCTAAAGGCTTTTAGGGGTCAATCATGCGTGATTACGCAAGACTTCGGGCATTTGAGTTGGCTGATGGTAGTTACTCAGGTAGGTAGGCTGAAGGCTCCAGACTTCAGCCTTCAGTCTATACACAGCGACGTTAATCA
>JACRLS010000161.1 GCA_016235225.1 Nitrospirota bacterium
CGTGCCAGTGCGATTGATGGGCGGACCACCCCCATCCCGGCTACATCGTGAGCCAACAGAAGCGCAAACGGGTCGAAGAGATCTTCGGCTGGTGGAAGACCGTCGGGCTGCTCCGCAAAGTCAAACTGCGTGGGGTGCAGCGGGTCGGCTGGCTGTTCACCCTCGCCGCGGCGGTGGACCACCTGGTGCGGATGCGCAATTTCGTCGCCCGCCGTGGACGCTGGAGGCAGGGTGCCACCTCCCGTAGAAGAGGCGTTGCCGGGCATGTGGTCTCAATCTGGGACCCATCTGGCTCATTCAACCAGCGTTTTTCCGCAGCCCGCTAGAACCGCTGGACGTCATCTCTCAATCCTATTCTTTATGTCCGACAAGAGAACCCCTTCGGCTATCAGTCCTGTGGCGAAATCTGTAAAGCAGCGAGACGTTCGTGTGTGTGCTCAGAATTGGTTATGGGGGCGGTGTGGGGGCTTGTTCTCTTCGCCGGGATTCCCGCACAATCGACCGAGCCGCACTGGGCTGGTCGATTGAAGAAGTCTGTCGGGTCACCCGAGCGGACGGCCGCTTTGTCGCCTACCAGAATGACGGCGATCGCCGCCAGGCCTGGATCTGGGAGGAAGTGACCTGCAGAGGGGGGCAGATCGACGGGTTCTGGAAGGAATACTTTCCCTCTCTCGCTATTGGGCCACGCTCGCCGACACGCGAGGAGTCTCACACGCCCCTGGAGTCATGTAGAGGAGGTAGTTGCCCATCCCGTGCTGCACGGTGGGGCTGTGCAAGGGGTGATGGTACACCATCACCATTTCATAGTTCTTGTCTTTCTTGACCGTGAAGCCATTGTCGTCACGGAAGACCTGATGCGGCTGGAATGACAGGAAGGTACCGTCGATCGCCACGTCTGGGACCGTACGCAGGAGCGTCTTGTTGTCCGTCTTGTCTTCGAGCGCGATTAAGAGCAGCTCATCGTGCCCATGGGGATATGCAAACTTGACGCAGCCGTCCATGAGGAACTTCAGGGGCGCGGAGAGCGTTTGGACTCCGGGCTTGATCTCGATCCCTTCATCGGTCTGGTCTGCTCCCCGTTGTCCGAACTTGCTGTAGCACACGATATTGACCCCCACCTGGTACACGTCCATCTCCTTAATGGGCGTGCCTGCCGGAGCCATCTCCATCGTGAAGGTGGCCATCACGTCCTTGGTCGGGGGCGCCTTATGATAGAAAGCCACGACGGACATCAGCTTTCGTCCCTTGGCCAGCTTGACGCCGTAGCCTTTCGGAAACTTGGCTTCCGTCATTTCCAGTCCGGCGCCGGCAAAGAAGAGTGGCTCACCCGGGCATGATACACTCTCCTTTTCGTTGTTCATCATCAGGATATGGTGCAGATAGTTCTGCGGGAGCGGCTTGCCCTCTTTGGTGAAGACGGCGGAGCGATAGCCGGTCATGTACATGTCCTGAGGGAGTGAAAAAATGTGCTTCGGCATGCTGGCTGCCAGCTCGCCGTCATGTCCGGACGGAAGATCGATGGGACCGAAGGTCAGCGTGACCGTATTTCCCTCGATCGTGACGTTTGTCGTGGTCTGGTTGTTCAACGTCGGGACGCTGTGATGATCATGACTGCCGGCGGCGAATGCGGGGCTGGTCAGGGTCAAGAGCAGGCCTGTGAGCAAGAGCGCACGATTCATACATCCTCCGTGTTCAATAGGCGGCGCCAGTGATGGCTCGATCCGGTTGTGACACTACTGCGTCACCGTTGCCGAGCCCGGTTCGCTCAGGCGCTTCCACAAATAATTCCCGCCGTGGGCACGGGGGGGGATCCCTGTGCGGGTCCCGACGCGTGAATACCACCAGATCCCCTCAGCTTGCATGCCATCTTCTGAGAGCAACAACTCAAACCCACCCTCTCGGTCGTTCCCCGGTTGCTGCCAGGTGCCTTCCCAGCGTCGATCGGAGTACCGGGTTGTGGCAAACCGACCGCCCTGCTGCGTGTAGGGACCGTTGCCGCCCCGGTAGAGCGTCGCCTTGTATCGTTTGTCCTCTTCCTTCCCAACAAGCTCACTGATTTCCCACTCTCCGCTCAGATCCACAGCCGACGCGTCGGTGAATGCCTGAGAGCTCGCTCCGGCGGGATGAATGGCCCGGGAGGACTCCAACCCCGAACCGGCGATTCTGCCCAGGTCTCTGAAGGATTCATGCCAGGAGAGCAGGAACCATTGCCCATTGCGACGTTCGAGCACCCCGGTCTCCCGGAGCGGGAGCACGCTTCGTGCCTGATTGCCCCCGATCCCGACATAGCGGATGTAATCGAGTTCCATATTAAACCAGGCGGTGTCTCCGTGGGTCCAGACCTTCAACTCGGCGATCGGCAGTTCGAGCTTTGTGACCGAGTCGAATTCTTCCTTCATGTCGGCCAAAAACTTCTCCCAGCCGACATATTTCCGCCCGCCGATGGTATAGCACACGATGTCTGCATCGTGTGCCATGAATCTGGACAGCGTGGTCAGATCTTTCTCGGCATTGGCGCGGACGAGGGTGCGAATGATCATTTCAGGGCTGTCGATCTCTGCCGCAGTGACAGAGAGGGGAGCCGCGAGCATCAGGCCGAGGGTCAAAGGCCGGATGAGCAGACGCACCAGATGGTTCAGTTGACTCGCTGGCATGGACAATCGGAGTGGTGCCCTGAGGCAGGCGACAGTGAGGATAACCAGGTAATAGCGCCGAGGCTACACGGCCCCGTGTTGTTTGTCAATGAAGGCTCTGTGCATGAAGGCTCTGTGCAATGAAAACCCCGCCAGTCGAGCGGGGTCATAGAGACTTATTCGCTGGGGACGCGTGCTCCTTCCGGGCAACGACGACCACAGTGATATTGTCCTGTCCCCCGCGGGCGTTGGCTTCAGCCACAAGGGCGTGGCAGGTGGACCGGGGAGATTCATGATTTTCGCACCAGACCTCAGTGATCCGGGTGTCGCTGAGCATGGTCGTGAGGCCGTCTGTGCAGAGGAGCACTTGGTCACCCGGATCCAGGAGATGCACCGAGAGATCCGGCGTAGCCCGCCTGGTCCCCA
>JACRLS010000300.1 GCA_016235225.1 Nitrospirota bacterium
CAAGTTCGCCATGAGTTCCCTACACTGGCGGAACGCCGCAATCGGTGCATTACCACGCGGGAACGGTAGACACAAGGAGGTCTGGGACATTGATGAAGAAGAAGGGCGACAAGGAGAGCGACGAAGTCCGTCTGAAGAAGAAGTTACAAGCACCGCCATCTGCGAGTGAAGGAACGGAGAGGGCGCCAGTATCCCGCCGATTGCGAAAACATCTGAAGCGGGTCCAGCGCAAGCGACGGCGGTTGGCATTGCGAAAGCACCATGCAGCCGGCAAGAAGGGAACGGAAGGCGCGCAAAAGACGGGAGCGGCCGCCTCGTAAGATTGTTCATCTTTCAGAGTTTGGGAGTGATGCCAATGGGCGATGAGATGACGCGCAAGGATATTGGGCAGGCACTGGATACGGAGATGCCGACCGATGAGTTGGCCGATCGTGTAGCCGATGCGTTGTCGGCGAACCAGGAACCAGTTTCAGCCGATGGGACTCAAGGTGTCTCCGCTCAAGGCGACGTCGAGCTCGAAGAAGAAAAAGTAAAGGACGAGATCGACATCCAAGTTGATCTCTTGCAGGATCCGGATTGGGTCGTTCGGCGTGAAGCGGCCGTGACCCTCGGAGAAATGGGCGACGAGCGGTGCGTGGCCCCGCTGGTGCGCGCCCTCCGGGACGGCGACTGGCAGGTGCGTGAAGCAGCGATCGAATCTCTCGGGATGATCGGATCGCCCGCCGTCGAGGGGCTACTCCGGCAGCTTCGAGACTGGGATAATCGGAAAGCGGCCATTCGGGCGCTCGGCAAGATCAAGGACGAGCGTGTGCTGGAACCACTGGTGGCACAGCTGCGACACGATGAATTTCTGGAAGATGCCACGGATGCCCTCGTGGAACTCGGGGCCCCCGCCATCCCCCGCTTGATCGCTGCGATGAACGACAAGGATGAAATGTTGCGCAAGCAAGCGGTCATTATCCTTGGGCGTATCAAGGCGCCCGAAGCCGTTGATGCCCTCATTGAAAAACTGAACGACAAGGATTGGTTTGCTCGGCTGACGGCCGCTGCCGCGTTGGAGAAAATCGGAGATCCGAAAGGACGCGATGCCATCAAGCTGTTGATGCAAGATCCCGACCTTGTAGTTCGCATGCGAGTGGAGCGGATTCTCGCGGCCTGGAAGAAAACCGCGGCGACCGCGTAGCCCCTCTGCGATCAGGGTCCCAAGACCCCATCCAATTGCTTCTCAATCGTCTGCAATTGCCCTCGGTCCGCCGGTTTTCCTGATTCCAGGTCGCGTTGAAGGACGCGAAGGGCTGACAGCAGCGGCTTCAACTTGGCGGCCACTTCAGTCGATCGTTCGATCCCAAGCGCTTTTTCCAGCGCATCGCCGGCCGCAGCCAGATCCTTCGCCCCGGTTCCGAAGTTACGATCAATCACGTTTCCCCTCGCTTGGATCACAAGCCCTTTGGCGTCCAACACGGATTGACGAAGGCGCAGGGTGCGCTCAAATCCCAAGGTCTTGTCCATGAGGTCACGGGAGAGGCCGCCGATGGTCTGTGTCATCTCACTGAACGACCGCTTGCCGACGTAATACCCGCCATAAAAGGTCAGGCCGAGCACGATGATGGTTCCAATAAACTTGAACATAGCGCGCTCTCTCTTTCGATCGGATCGTTGAGGGGACGGAGGGGCCTGCGGCCCGCGCCGTTACTTCTTCGCCGCGGCGACGGCCTGGACGAGGCTGCTGGCCGCGGCAATTCTCACTGCTTGGTCTGAGTCATCAAGTCCCTTTTTCAGAATCGGGACAACGTCGCGCCCGCCGAGCTTTCCGAGGGCCCGCGCCGCGGCCAAGCGAGGCTGCGGTTGTTGATCTCTGAGCAGTTGGTCAAGCAGCGGCGAGGCCTTACGATGACCGGCGGCTCCCAGGGCATGGGCCATGGCGCTCCGGACGGACGGATCGGGATGCTTGGCGAGATCGGTGGCCACCAGCAAGGCCTCCGCGTCTCCAAGGCGGAGCAGGCCTTCGACCCCTCCGATCCTGACAAATTCGACGGGGTCCCTCGCGGCTTGCCACAGGTGAGAGCGAAGCTGCGGGAGGCGGAGCCGACCGAGGCTGGTTGCTGCCACACTTCTGACCCGGGGTTGGTCATCACCCAGTGCGTGAGTCAAGAACGGAACAACCTCCGGACCTCCAAACTCTCCGAGGGCGCCGGCGGCAAAGGCCCTGACCGCCGGGTCAGGGTCATAGACTGATTGGCTGAGACGTTTGAGAGTAGCCGGCCGCTTCAAGCGTCCCAAGGCGCCGAGAGCAGCCATTCTGGTGTCGGGATCGGGGAGGGTGGCCAAGCCGAGCAGTTCGTCGAGGACCTCCACCTTCCCGAGCTTGACCATCGCGGCTAAGGCAAAGACCTGTTCAGGGCCCTCTGCGGACTGAGCAATGGGGGCGACGAGCTTGAGTAAGGCCGAATTCTGGGAGTCCCCGATGGCGTTCAGGGTCGCGATGCGGACTGCGAGCGACGTATCTTGGAGTGTGTGGCGAATGTTTTTTGCTGTGCCGGCGCTCCCGATACGACTCAGGCCCTCGCCGGCGCGGGCACGGACCACCAAGGACGAGTCCAGTAATCCGTCATCCAGCAGGGCAACGATATCAGGGGTTTCGATGTCGGCCAGTCCGGTGTAGGCGGCAATGCGAAGATGTTCAACGGGATCACGGGTGAAGCTCGTGACGAGTGCAAAGGCCACTTCGCGCAGCAGTGGATTGTCATCAGGTGAGCCGGACGCGGTCATCCGCTTGTAGGTGGACAGCGCCGACTCGGGCTTTCCCAGCTTCAGGTAACTCGAGACGCCGGCTTTGAGGGCGCGGGGTGACCATCCAGGCTCCGGCGTCTGGTGCTCCAGCAGCCGCGCGACCTCATCATATCGGTGATGTTCGTAAGCTTCGAGCACCGCGCGGT
This sequence comes from Nitrospirota bacterium, assembly GCA_016235225.1. Lineage (GTDB taxonomy): Bacteria > Nitrospirota > Nitrospiria > Nitrospirales > Nitrospiraceae > RSF151. The sequence continues at coordinate 2,937 of JACRLS010000300.1, forward strand.
CTGAGGAGGAGCGAGAGGCGGCGGCTGCCGCGATAACGTGATGCGGGAACAACAGGGCGGCCAGGGCCCCTGCACAAACGAAAATGGCCAGGAATCTCGCGTATCTGGGATGATCGGTGTGGGGATGCACGCGGATGTGACGAACTGAACGCAAGACAGACTACACTGGCGGGCATCTTAGCACCGGACGGCCGCTTGTCAAGGCGCGCCGACGAGACGGCGGCCACTCGTCTGCGCAGCGGGATGGTCCGGAGAGAGTCCTGAGGGCCGATCAGACGGGCACGATCGTGGTCGCTGCCGGAGCGTAGGCCACATCCACGTATTCCTTCACCATCCGTCGGGCTGAAAACCTGGGGCCATTGGTGCGGATGGCGTCCTTCACGATCTGGATCCATCCGCGGGGAATCCCATCCCGATCTCGAGTGTAGTAGAGGGGTACGACTTCCTGCTCGAGGAGGCGATAGAGAACCTCGGCGTCATGTTCATCCTGGGCCTGGGGGTCTGCCAGATCCGTCGAGGCCGGAATGGCCCAGCCGTTGCTGCCGTCGTAGCCTTCACACCACCATCCATCCAGCACGCTGAGATTCGGCACGCCGTTCAGGGAAGCCTTCTGTCCACTTGTTCCGCTGGCTTCCATCGGGGGGCGGGGATTGTTGAGCCACACGTCGACGCCCTGGACGAGGTACTTCGACACGTGCATGTCGTAGTCTTCCAGGAACACGATATGTCCGCCTAAGCCATGGTCTTTGCAAAATCCATAGACCTGATGGATGAAATGCCGGCCCGGTTCATCCGCCGGATGGGCTTTCCCTGAAAAGATCAACTGAACGGGCCGATGCCGGTCCTGCAAGAGTTGCTTCAGGCGTGACGGCCATCGGAACAGCAGTGTGGCCCGCTTGTACGTGGCGAACCGCCGCGCGAAGCAGAGGGTCAACGACTCTGGGGACAACAATGCCCCACTGGCCAGGACTTGTGTCGGATCCAAGTGCCCGTTGATCCATCCGAGTCTGGCACGTTCGCGGATGAAGCTCATCAATTTGCGTTTCTGCTGGAGCCGTGCTTCCCACATCTGATGGTCGGGAATGTCGAGCGCGCGTTGCCACACGGCAGTATCGTCCGTGTGCTGAATCCAGTCCGGCCCCATGTACTTGCAGTAAAGCTGGTTCATCTCCGGCGAAATCCAGGTAGGGACGTGGACTCCGTTCGTGATGCTGCGGATCGGGACGAGATCTTCCGGGACTCCGGGCCAGACGCTTTTCCACATGGC
>JACRLS010000301.1 GCA_016235225.1 Nitrospirota bacterium
CCATATACGAGCCCTTGATCGTGAGCTGACGCGAGAAGAGGGCCCGCAAGCCCAGCTTCACGTCCGCCCCGGTGGTCGCCCCGCAGGTGATCAGCCGCCCCCCCTTCGCGAGAGAACTGAAACACTGGTCCCAGACCTGCGGACCGATATGCTCGATGACCACATCGACCCCCGCCCCTTTGGTCAGCCCCATCACGCCCTTGACTACGGCCTGAGTCGCGTGATTGAGCACCTCATCCGCCCCGAGCGCCTTGGCCTTGGGAATTTTCTCATCGCTGCCGACGGTCGTGATCACCCGCGCCCCGATGAGCGTGGCCATTTGGACGGCCATGCTGCCCACCCCGCTTCCCGCCCCCATGATCAGCACTGATTCTCCCGGACGAATCTGCGCCAACGAAAACAGCATGTGCCACGCCGTCACCGACACGAGCGGAAACGCCGCCCCCTGCTCAAAGGCCAGATTCTCAGGCAACGGGATGGCATTACGGGCCGGCAGGGTCACATATTCCGCGTAGCCGCCTTTGTGCAGCGCGCCGATCACGCTGTACGATTTACAAAAATTATCACGGCCGGCCAAACAGGCCTCGCAACGCCAGCAACTAATCCCAGGCGACACGAAGACCTTGGTGCCGACCGCCACATCCTGGACCTGGCTGCCGACCTGCTCCACCACTCCCGAAATATCGCTGCCCGAAATGTGGGGCAACATCATCGAGTAGGCCGGGATCCCCTGGCGAATCCAGATGTCCAGGTGATTCAACGCGCAAGCCTTGACCCGGACGAGCACCTCGTGGGGCTGCGGCGAGGGGGTCTCGAAGTCCAGATATTCGAGGACCACGGGCCCGCCATGCTGACGGAAGATCACAGCTTTCATAGAGATCTCCCTGAAGCGGGACACGCGAGAAGGGCGGGACGGGCGAGAACGGCGCGTCATCGCGTCCATTGCGTCGTTCGCGTCTGTCGAGTCGGTCCGTCTGACGCGCGACGCAACGGACGCGCCCACGCGATCGACCCGCTCGTCCCGCCTTTCTCGCTCGTCTCGCCCGCCTCGCTAGAAAGTAAGCGTCCCTTCGGCGATCATCATCACATGCCCACCCACCTTGACCTCTTGAATCGCGTCGTCGTCGGACTCGATGTGGATGCGAATGCGCGACGGCCGATCGATCTCATAGCCCTGTTCCGCCACGATCTGCGTGGAGGGCCCCACTTCGACCGCGCCGTTTTGGACAAGATAGCACCCCAGTGCGCCGCTGGCGCTCCCGGTGGCTGGATCCTCCAGAACGCCGAGAGAGGGGCAGAAGAATCGTGTGTGGACCGTGGACAGTTCTTCGACCGTCACCGTTGTGAACACCATGATGCCGTTGGCCCCGAACCGGGCGCAGAGGTCATTGATCATCATCACATTGGGCACAATCGACCGCACGGCCGTCAGCGTGCGGATCGGCACAATCATGACGGGCAGCCCCGTCGAGACCACTTCCACCGGATATTTCACGTCCAACAGGTGGTTCCGAGCCAGTCCCAAGGCCTGGGCCACCTCGTGCAGCTCGCCGACACTCTCCACCTTCCCGAGAAACTCCGGCTTGGGTTGGGACATCACGACCTTGGAAATCTCTCGCTGGTGGACATGAATCTCCACCGGAAACATGCCGATCGCACATTCATGCCACAGGACGGTCACCGGCTCCTTCAGTGGAAGCAGACCGAGCGTGCCGAGCACAAAGAACGTCCCCAGTACCGGGTGACCGGCAAACGGGATTTCTTTAAGGGGGGTAAAAATCCGGAGCCGCGCCACCGTCGCCTGGTTCGACGGTGGGAAGACAAACACCGTCTCCGAGAGGTTCATCTCCCGGGCGATGTGCTGCAGTTCCTCATCGCTCAACCCGACCGCATCGGGAAACACCGCGACCGGATTCCCGCCAAACGGCAGATCAGTGAAGACATCTGCTTGATAAAATTTCAGTGAGCGCCGGTTCGGGCTCATGAGAGGTGGACGTACTCTAGGGAAGCGCGAAATCTTTGTCAACGAACGAGCGAGACAGGCTCAGGCTGAGGCGAAGGCTAAGCTTGAGATGAAGGCCGACAGGGAGCGCGAAGAGGAGATGAAGCGAGAAGACGCCCGCTCCGCGCCCTGAGTTGCGCTCATCTTCTTGACCTGAACCTTGACCTCAACCTGCTTCAAGAACCTCAACCTTAACCTCAACCTTGTTCGCTAGGCCGTTGGGGTCAGGGCTTCGTACGCTTGTGTAAGCGGGTTGCGGACGTAGTCTTCCACGTACTGCTTCAGCAGGCCGTTCCGCCGAGCACGCGGACCCGGACGCCCGTTTTCCGCATGAAGTCCTCCAGGGTCACCCCGGCAATGTCCATGTACTGGCCCCGCCCCGACTGCATGATGCACTTGGGCACATGCACGACCTTCTGCCCCGTCAGGGCGTCGGCAATATCGTTGAAGGTCAGGAGGACCGTACAGTCCGAATCCCCGCCCAAGGTGGCATTCGGGACCATCAGGTACTTGGCCCGGTTCTTCCGGTACATCGTCAGAATCTTGTGCACGCTTCGCGCCACCACGACCGTGTCCTTTTTCTCCAATTCCAGCGAGTCGAACAGACTGATGACCCGGTGCCGGTTGAGAAAGGCGGTGATGGGCGCTTCCGTATGGATGGTCTGGAGATTGGGCAGGGCCGCGTCATAGATTCGCTGAGTTTCGCCGGCGAGATGGGCCCGCCCCTGGCGCATGAGAGCCGCCGTATCCGGCTTGATCCCCTTCACCGGCGTCAGACAGCCCATCCATAACACGCACCGCTGGTTGACCTGAGAAATGGCCACCGCATCATCGGCCATCGTGTGCTCGTCGAAGGCATAGAAGTTCGCGGACGAGACGGCCGGCCCATCGAGCACCTTCATGAGGTGCTTCACCGAGGGGGCATGCGGCATGAGGCGCTCGCGGTAGCGCCCCATCGTGATCGCCGACAGTTCGAAATTGATCCGCCCCGGATACTGGGCGACCAGTTGATGGATCTTGGGGACGTGGACGAAGCCGACCGTAAAGAACTGGATGCTCTTGTCCGTATATTTCAGAAAATCCTCGACCCATTCCATCGCCTTCGGATGGAGGAACAGATCGGTCCATTCCATGTACTCGTTGCCGCCGAGGCACCAGAACTGGAGCGGGTCCGTCGGCTTGCGGCTGATGTAGTCGAGGATGTATTTCCAGTCCTCGTCGGTCGTCTTCGGCGGGTCGGCCGTTTCCCGGTAGGAGTGATCGAGCTCGTAGCAGAAGGCGCACTGGACGGGGCAGTTCTTCCCCAGACTCAGGGGAATCTTCCCCGCGTCCATCTCACGGCGAAGGACTTCCTTGTAGTCCTTCCCGGCCAGGACGGGCTTCGGGGTCAGCAGCGGCAGTGCAGTTGACATACAGGGGGGAGAGCCGGATCAGCGTCCATCAGATTGACAGGGCGGGAAGGGCTCTGAGAAACTTCTCAGAATCGTCGCTACCATCATGAGCACTCCTGAATCGCCACAGACCGAGCCGGCCGTCCGCCAAGCACTCGATCTCTTTGGGTTTGCCGCACGACCGACGCGCGCGCAATTGGACGAAACGCGACGCACCCTCCTTGCCACCTGGCACCCCGCCCGCTACGCCAACCTCACGAACAACCCCAAGAAGTACATGCAGATGTACAAACAGGCCGAAACCATGACGAAGCAGATCAATGAGGCGTATCAACTGCTCGCTAAATGGCTCACAAATCCGTGAGGGGTCAGGAGTAAGGAGTGAGGTGTAGGGAAATAGCTGCGGTCCTGACCGGCCAGACTGTTTGAACCCTATACCAATACACCTTACCCCTTACGCCTCACCCCTTACGATAGCCCATGGCTCACCACCCTCACCGTCGACGGCTCGCCGTCCTTGTCTGCCGCGTCGCCCCGGGCGACCGGCCAAGTCACCAGGCCGGAGACTGAATCCGTCGCCGGACCCGCATCCCGCCGCTTCGCATAGATCTGCGGGAGATTGTTCGTCCCAAACTTCGAGATATAGAGGAAGACGTGCTCCCGGGCATTGACCCGCACGGCCCAGGGCTCGAAGTCGCGCTGGTAAAACTCTTCGCAGAGCTGCATCGCGTCGAGGCACGAGAGGCTGCCCGGCTCGTTCAGCGTGTAGTAATAGTCGAGCGGCAGATCGTACTCCTCCTGCTTGTGGATGGTGATCCCGAACTTTTCAGGGTGGCGCACCATCGGTGTGTGGCGATAGGCCACGAAGTAGAACAGTTCCACGGAGTGAATCACCGGCTGGTTGTCGAGCACGAACCGGCGGGTTTCCAGCGCTTCATCGCGCGTCTCGCCCGGGAACCCGTAGAAAGCCATCACGTGGTTCCAGATCCCCGCCTTCGCCGCCTGATGCAGGTTGTTCCGGATCACGCTCTTCTTGGCGTGCTTGTCCATGAGGTTCAGCACCCGCTCGTTGGCCGACTCCATCCCGTAGTAGAGGGTGCAGCAGCCGGCCTTCGCCGCCAGGTTCCAGATCTCCTGGTCCTGGAGGGTTTCTTCAAACCGGATCAGCGTCGTCCACTTGATTCCGACCTGCTGGTCGACCAGCAGCTGCGACACCTTCTTGAACAGCGCCGGCGGATAGGACTCATCGGAGAACAGAAAATGGCGGCAATGGTACTTGTCCCGCAGCGCCGTGATCTGCTCGATTACTTGTTGCGCCGGCACGCCACGATACTGGTCGAAGTAGCCCTGGCCATGGTCACAGAACGTGCAGCGGCCCCAATAGCAGCCCCGCGTGGCGAGGTACGGAATGATCAGCTCCGGCACGAAGTAGCGATCCAGCGGCAGCCCGTCAAAATCCGGGATCGGCAGCGCGGTGGTCTTTTCGGTGTAGACCTCGGGGCTCACATGGACACCGGCCGCATCCCGATACATGAGGTTCGGGACCGAGGCCATCGCCCGTTGGCCGTTCAGGGCTTCGATGAGCCAGAGCAGCGCATGCTCCCCTTCATAGAGGATCGCCGAGTCGAAGATCTCGGTGAAAAAGCGTTCCTGATGCGGCAGCTCTTCCTGCAACCGCGTGATGACATTGCCGCCGACCACCACGTGAATGTGCGGGAACGTCTCCTTGATCATCTTGCAAAACGTCAGCCCGGCGAGCAACTGCATCTGCGTCCCGATCGAGAGCCCGATGACGCCGGGCTTCTCCTTGCTCACCGCCGGCATGACCAACTGGTTGCCGATGTCCCGATAGACGTTCACCTGTTCATCGTCCAGGCAGGCGAAGACTTCTTTTGACACCCCAGGCCGATAGCCCAGGTTGCTTTCCATCGGGTAGAACACGAGCGACGCGGGATAGTAGGCGGTGGAAATGTAGCGCATCACCTCGCGGAAGGTATTCAGGGCCGTTTCGAGCGTCGCCGCCTCGTAAAACTGCCGGCCGCGGACCACGCGCTTTGATTCTTCCGCCCGCGCCGCCAGATCGAACACATCCACCGTCGCCGCCTGCTCCAGCGCCGCCTTCTGGTCCGTCTCCTTCTC
>JACRLS010000302.1 GCA_016235225.1 Nitrospirota bacterium
ATGCACGGCCTGTCGTCTTTGGATCCTTACCCGCACCCTTAGTCGGCAATTCTCGCCAGGTTATGGGTCCCTCGGATAGGAACACGATCCAAGCGTAGAGTCGCGGTCCTTCCATGGCGACACACGAACCTCAATGGCCTGGGCCTCAGGCAAGATCAAAACGAGTAGCAGAAGTGGTGGTATCCCTCCACACACTAACCGCTTCATGTGGCGCATACAATTGAGCACCTCCCGATACTTTTTCAGCCACTCTTGAGGAGAGCGGAGATCTCCATGATTGAACGTGCATGCGGAGCCTGGTGTAACGAACGGGGGAAGGTCAGCACCATGCGTCTAGCGGTACACGTCTTTACGATGACCGATCTTGAGAAGGAGCACAACGACTGCGGCCTCCTGAATCTCGTAGATAACCCTGAATTCACCGACCCGCCATCGGTAGAGCCCCTTGAACTCGCCCTGGAGCGGTTTGCCCTGATAGGGATCTGAGGCGAGGTCGCGTTCAATGGCGTCCAACAGACGGCTCTGAGTCGGCTTGGGAAGCACTTTGAGGTCGCTCCGAACGCTTTTCTTGAACCGAATGTCAAAGGCCAAGCGACTTCCTCATTCGGCCCAATGAGAGGACTTCATCGTCCTGGTCGGCGCGGCGTGCCATCGCGAGTCGATAGTCCTCGTACTCTTCGAGATAGAGCTCCAGCGCCTTCTTCACAAAATAACTCTTGGGCCGCTCGGCATCGTCGGATAGATGTTTGAGCTTTCGATCAAGCTTCGGATCCAGCCTCAGAGATAACACGGGCATGGCGGCACCTCCTCTGTCTAGCAGGTTGCGGAAAAACTCTCCGTTCACCCTTCGAGGGCCTCAGGGCGAACGGAGGCCGTGTTGAAAATTAAGGAGTTTTTTCGTTCGTGGTGAGCTTGTCGAACCAAGAATTGAGTTTTTCCTCAGCCTGCTAGACGTGTAGTCTATGTCATACGGTGTATGACGTCAACCAAATGTAGGCAGAGGAGTTGCTGCCCGTGGTAGGATAGTTGCCTGCCATGCGTGTCGTCTGTCTCAAGCATGTGCCGTTTGAAGGGCCGGGGGTGTTTGAACCACTCTTGCGCGCTCGCGGGCATGAGCTGGACTGTCGCGTGGTGCCGGTTGAGGGATTGCCGCCCGACTCCGGCGACTTTCTGCTGATCATGGGCGGGCCGATGTCGGTAAACGACTCCGACCTCTGGATTCGTGAGGAGATCGAATTCGTCAAGCTCGCGATTCAACGGGGCCAGCCGGTGCTCGGCATTTGCCTCGGCAGCCAGCTTATGGCGCGGGCGCTGGGCGCTAGGGTGCATCAGGGGCCGGCGTTCGAACTTGGCATGAGTCCCGTGCAGATCACCGGTGAAGGTCGGCACGATCACGTGTTCCAATGTATGCCGGAGAGCTTCGATGTCTTTCAATGGCACGGGGAGATCTTCGATCTTCCTCAAGGCGCGGTTCCCTTGGCCTCATCGGAAGTCTGTCTGCAGGCGTTTCGATCCGGCAAGAAGGCCTACGGCCTGCTGTTTCATCTGGAAGTCGACCAGGCCGGGATCGAAGCCTTGTGCCGGGAATGCCCGTGCGATCTTGACCGGAAACATACGACGGCCGCCGCCGTCATCACCAGGGCCGTCCCCCACCTGCCGACCCTCCACAGCTGGGCCGATCATCTCCTGACACGCCTGCTCGCCGTCCCTCATTGATTGCACGCCTCCACCTGAAGTACCTTAAAGGGCTTTGAACGATGGGCTGTGAGCCGCAGCCTGAATTGACGGCACAAGCTCACTGCTTCCGAGACGAAAGGAGCGCATTCGCATGGCCGGATTTCCCATAGAATTCGCGGGTCGCATCAAGTCGCTCCCTCCCTACTTGTTCGCGGCTATCGATGAGATGAAACAGAAGGCGATTTCGCGGGGGGTGGATATCATCAACCTGGGGATCGGCGATCCTGATCTGCCGACGCCCGCCCCCATCGTGGAACGCCTGAAGCAGGCGGCGGCCGATCCGAAGCATCATCAATACCCCTCCTATGAAGGCATGCTGTCCTTCCGCAAGGCCGTCGCCGGCTGGTACCAGCGGCGGTTCGGCGTGATGCTCGATCCGGCCTCGGAGGTGCTGACGCTGATCGGCTCAAAGGAAGGTATCGGCCACGTGCCGCTGGCCTTCGTGGATCCCGGTGACGTGGTGCTCGTGCCGAGCCCCGGCTATCCGGTCTATCCGGTCGGCACCAGTTTTGCCGGCGGAGTTTCACATCTGATGCCGTTGACCAAGCAGAACGGTTTCCTGCCGGATCTCACGGCGGTGCCGAAGGATGTGGCGCAGAAGGCCAAGTTGATGTTCCTGAACTCCCCCAATAACCCGACCTCGGTGGTGATGAGCAAGGACTACTTCAAGCGTGTCGTGGCCTTTGCCCAGGCACATCGGATCATCGTCTGTCACGATGCCGCCTACTCGGAGATCTTCTACGACGGCAAGCGACCGGCGAGCTTTCTCGAAGTGGAGGGCGCCAAGGATGTCGGCATCGAGTTCCACTCGCTTTCCAAGACGTACAACATGACCGGCTGGCGTATCGGCTTTGCCGTGGGGAACAAGCAGGTTCTGGCCGGGCTCGGGAAGGTGAAGAGCAATCTGGACTCCGGGGTCTTTCAGGCCGTTCAGGAGGCCGGCATTGCCGCGCTCGAAAGTGACGATCACGTGACGGATGGCCTGCGGAAGATTTATCAGGAACGGAGGGATGTGTTGGTGCCGGGCCTCCAGAAGCTGGATCTGGAAGTCCTCAATCCGCCCGCTGCGTTTTATGTCTGGGTCACGACGCCCAAGGGCTACACGTCGGCGTCGTTCACCGCACACCTCTTGGAGAAGGCCGGGATTGTGACCACGCCGGGCAACGGGTTCGGCGCGCCGGGCGAGGGCTACATCCGGATGACCGTGTGCACGACGAAGGAACGGCTCGGAGAAGCGGTCGAGCGAATCCAGAAGTACGGATTCTGCACATGTGTTGACGCCTCACGTTTCACGTTCGACATCTCACGCGTGACGCCCCATGCCCACCGCACTGATCGCCTTCGGGTCGAACGTCGGCAACCGGCTCGACTTTTGTGACCGGGCCGTCACCTTGTTGAGTGTGTTGCCCGGCTCGCAGGTCACCGCGGTCTCCTCACTGTATGAAACCGAGCCGGTGACCGATGTGTGCGATCCCGGGGCCGGGTGGTTTCTCAATGGCGTGGTGCGCCTCGACACGGAGATCGCGCCGGCCAAGCTGCTCGAAGTCTGTCGTGAAATCGAGCGCTCGCTCGGCCGCGATCTGGAGCACCGCGCGGGGCCCAGGACGCTGGATCTCGACCTGCTGGCCTACGACGAGCAGGTCATCAATCAACCGGGTCTCGTGGTTCCTCACCCGCGTCTCCACCAGCGACGATTTGTGCTGGAGCCGATGGCCGATGTCGCTCCCGAGTGGCGGCATCCGGTCCTAGGGCGGACGGTGGCCGAGCTGCTCCAGGCGCTCAAGGACCCTTCGGCCGTGCGTCGTCTTGAGAGCAAGCCAGGCTCCCGCTATGCCCGTTCTTCGTAAGGTGGCGACGTCATGAAGGTCCTTCGCTCCCCTCGTACTCTGATATCCTGGCGGCGTCGGCTGGATCGTGACGGCATTACGGTGGGGATGGTGCCGACGATGGGCGCACTCCACGCCGGCCACCGCGCGTTGATCCGAAAAGCCCGGTTGGCCTGCGACGCCCTCGTGGTCAGTCTCTTCGTGAATCCGAAGCAGTTCGGCCCCCGTGAAGATTTCGCCCGCTATCCCCGGAGCTTCACGCATGATGCGACGATGTGCCGTCAGGAGGGCGTGGATCTGCTCTATGCCCCGTCACTGGAGGCCATGTACCCGGCCGGGCACCAGACCTCGGTCACGGTCCGCGAGGTGTCGGCACGGTGGGAGGGCGCAGTCCGGCCACATCACTTCGGAGGCGTGGTGACGGTGGTGGCCAAGCTCTTGAGTGCGGCTCGACCGGATATCGCCTTTTTCGGGCAAAAGGACTTTCAGCAGACCGTGGTGATTAAGCGGCTCGTGACGGACTTGAACCTGGATGTGACGGTGCGGGTTTGTCCGACCGTTCGCGAGGCCGACGGCCTAGCCCTCAGCTCACGGAACATCTATCTTTCGCCGGGCGAGCGCAGGGTCGCGCCGCGACTCTATGCGGCGTTGCAGGCAGGCCGTGCCGCGATGCATCGCGGCATGACGTCCGGGGCGGAGGTCACGCGCGCCATGAAGACGATCCTCGCGCGGGAGCCGCTGGTCACGGTAGACTACCTCGCAGTCTGTGATCCGATGACGCTGGAGCCGTTGCGGGTGGTGAGACGAAGCGCGGTGCTACTCGGGGCCATTCGCTTAGGGAACGTCCGCTTGATCGATAACATCCTGGTGGGTCGCTAGTCCTCGCCCTCCGATCTTTTCTCTGCACAAATTGAGCACCGATAGGCGCGCCCTCTGTGGGATGGCCGCCGCGGTCTCTTGGACGTCACCGGCCGACGCCCGAGCCGGCCGATCCCCTCGCTCTGCTCGGACGTCATCTTGGACAGGCCGTTGGTCTGGTTCGGCTGTGGGGACAAGGTGTTTGCGCCCTGAGCCGTGACCTGCTCAGGGAGATGGCCGGCAAACGTCTCGTCTTCCAGGAAGGCGTAGAACTTGGCCGCGCACTCATAGCAGCGGAATGGAAAAAGATTCGCGATGCCCATGAGTTGCACCACCCGCTGTCCAGAGGGGAGGCGCCAGACACGGTGGTGACCGCAATGCGGACAGGGTGGATAATTCAGGACCCGACTCCTTCAGCGGCGGCCATCGTGCACGGGGCAGGATGGCGGGTGTCATCCATGGCTGGGCCTTGCTGGCGAGTCAAAACGGTCTGCATATCGGCCGGCGAATAGGTGGCCGGCTTGACCCATTTGCCGTCTTCTCGTTTGTAGCCCCCGACCTTGCTCATGTTGGAGCGGTGGACTTCACGGAAGACCGGGGCCATATCGATGCCGTACGAGACCGCGGTGCCGTAGACGACGTACAGCAGATCCGCCAGTTCCTTCGCGATCCCCGGCAAATTCCCTTGCTCCAGCGATTCCCGCAGCTCTGCGAACTCTTCGTCGATCAGCCGCACACGGAGCCGATGGGTCTTGTCGTCCACCACCGTCGGGCGGGACTCCACCCGGATCTCAAACTGTCTGTGAAACTCTTCGACCATCTGCTGTTCAGGATTCATCGTGCCATTCTTCCTTTCTTGAGATCTCAGTCGATGGCCGGTATGGGGCGTGGCAGGGCCTCCACGACTTCGAGCTGCACCACGTCCTTCTCCGAGGTCACGCCGAGCTCTTTGAATTTCCGCGCGGCCGGCAGGATTCGGGTTTCCAGGGACCCAACCGCCCGGTTGTATGAGAGGACGCTCTTCTCCAGAGAATGGCCGACGTCGGCGAGGTGCTCCGTCAGAACCGCCATCCGCTCGTAGAGATCCTTGCCGAGACGCCCTGCCTGCTGGGCATGTTCACTGAGCTGCTCTTGGCGCCAGCCGTATGCGACGGCGTGCAGCAGCGCAATCAGCGTCGTGGGCGTCGCCAGGATGACCCGCCGCCCGAATCCCTCTTCGATCAAGCCGGGATCGTGCTCCAGCGCGGCACTGAGGAAATGCTCGCCCGGCAGAAACAGCACCACGAATTCTGGTGTGTTGGTGAACTGGGTCCAGTAGATCTTGGCGCCGAGCTGGTCCATGCGGGAGCGGACATGCGCCGCATGCTTGACAAGACAGGCCTGCCGTTGCGTCTCGTCTACGGCATCGTGGGCTTCCAGATACGCCCCCAGCACGACTTTCGCATCCACGACGATCTGGCGTCCGCCGGGCAGTTGAACCACCATATCGGGACGGAGGCGCCCTTCGCCGGTGTCGACGCTTTCCTGCTCGACGAAATCGCAATGCCGCACGAGGCCGGCGAGCTCCACCACCCGTCTCAGCGAGATTTCTCCCCAACGGCCTCGCACGCTTGGGGCGCGCAGCGCTCTGGCGAGATTGCCGGTTTCCTGCCGCAATCGCTGGAGGTGATCATCCAGCCCGCCGTAAGCCGCTTGCCGGACGCGCTCCATCTGCCGGAGCTGGTCTTCGTAGCGGGCCAGGGACTCCTGGAGGGGTTTGACCAGCGATTCGACCGCCTGCTGCCGTTGGGTCAGGTCTCCGGCGGCTTGCGTATGGAATGTAGCGAGGGAGGCGCGGGCGAGATCCAGGAACGCCTGGTTGTTGGTCTGGAGGGATTCGCTGGATAGGGCCTTGAATGTGTCGGTGAGTTCGGATCGAACCTGGGTCAAGTGCGCCTGTTGTTCCGCCAAGTTCTTGGCCGCTTCCTCCATCCGAGTTTCGGCCACGGCCCTGGCCTGCTCGGCGGCGGCCAGTCGTTCACGCACCGCGACCAGATCCGCGCGCCCTTCGTCCGTCTGCGCGCGCAATTCGGCGGCGATGGACTCGGCGCGTTGGGCACGTTCCGTCATGTCGAACAGTTTGGATTCATGGCGGGCACGGAGACGGGTCGCAATGAGGAGCACCGTGAGGAGCGTGGTGAATACGAGGCCGGCGGCCAGGCCGACAAGCAAGGGCGTCATCTCAGCCATCTTGCTCTCCTTCGTCGAGTCCGTGGGTGATGCGGGGGATGAGTCGGCAAGTCGGTCGTAGACTACGAAATGCGCCCCCCTTCGTCAAGCACCCCTCAACCTCCCGGTGATCCCTGGCTGCGGTCGATATCTCCCCCCGAATGAGGGGAACCCTCCCCCGCTCCTTGGAGGGGCGGGGGTCCCCTACGATGGGAGCGGTGCCCGCCGTTTTAACAATCGGTTGATGCACGCGCGTACGCATCCCCGTTCGACCGAGACCATTGTCTCTTCAGTTGAGGCCTTATCGGTCCGCGTTGACGACGCACTGACGGCCGCCTTTACAGTCGCGGCGTTGAGAGCCCCAGGTGATGTCGTCAACTCCGCGATTTTGCACGAGGCCGCTGGATGGCCCTGGCCTTGCTCACTCCCCTTCTCCAACAACGCGAACGTCGAGCGTGCAACCCGGACGCACAGGCCGCACTACAAAGGAGGGACGCAATATGGGCTCCGTCGACTATCTGATCCTGGACGCGAAGCAGGCGATTCTGGAAGAGCAACATCGTCGCTATCTGGCGCTGCAGCAGGCCGGTCGGCTCACAGAAGCGAAGCAGCAATATCAGGTCACCCTGAAATGCGCCGTCGAACTGCTGAATCACTCCCTCGAGCTGTTGAAGCGAATCAAGATTCAGCGACCTGAAGCGAACGCATAGGTCCACGACATCGAACATAGGAACTGCAGGCGATCCGACCGCGGGACGCCCGCCCATCAAGGAGGGCCATCCCATGGACTTGCTGATGTTGACCTACGACGAAAAGAAAGCCGCCGAAGCCGCGTTTCAGGGCCGTCCCTTCAATCCGATGTGGTCAGCCGCTGCGCGAGTCGTCTACGACGGGATCGTCCGCGCGATGGGCACCCGCCAACCCTTCACGCAGTCGACGGAGACGACGGAATCGAGCCCGGTCCTCATGTCCCCGCGCTAACCTCAACGGCGGAGGAGGGAAGAGGATGAAGAAGGCGTCGAATCTCGACCTGACTGTCTCGCGTGCGCCGGCCAAGCCGCCATCGGCCCTCTGGCGGCCCACGGATCTGAAACTGACGGGCATGCCGACCCTCAAAGCGCATACCGAGTCGGGCAAATCGGCCACAGGATCCTCGCCCCGGAAGCCCCTCCGTACCTGGCGTCGCGATCCGTTCCCGTTCTGAATCACGTCCCTGCCCGTACCGCCCGTTCGTCCCGGCGCACCTCGCCGCGCCCCCCGTCGACGATGACGTGGTCGCCATCTCGCAGCAAGTGAGTGGCGCCGGGCACGTTGGCGACGGTGGGTAATCCATACTCACGGGCGATGATCGCACCGTGCGACAAGACACCGCCCATCTCTGCCACGAGCCCTGCCGCGAGTCCGAACACCGGGGCCAGGCCCGGGTCGATGACCGGGGTGACGATCACGTCGCCACGCTGGACTGTTCCCGCATCGGCCGGTGTCAGGACGAGCCGCACGGGGCCTTCGCCCACCCCCGCGCCGATCGGCAGTCCTCGCAGCAGAACACCCAACGACTTTGGCTCCGGCTGCTGAGCGTCATGATCGGCCGATGCCTGTGTCAGCTCCCCCAGCCCGCGGATGACGTCGGGCGGCGTCTCCCGCGCAAACCGATCGCCCTCGGCCCTCCGCTGCGCCACCCATTCCTGGCTTCGTAATCCCGTGCCTTCGGCGAGCAGCCGGATCTCATCAGGGAGCAGAAAGAAAAGGTCGTCGCGATGATTGAGGCGCCCCGTGGCGACGAAATGATCGGCCAGCCGGAGTTCCAACCTCCGCGCTGCGGCGCTGAAGTACATGAGATGGTGGCGGTTGGCTTCACGGAGCGCAAGGAACCGGTCAAGCCGGCGGTGCCACCACCGGAAGAAGATCCATTCGTGCCGGCGCCGGCCGAACCGCTGCCGGATGTCGTCGAGCGCTGCCCGACGCTTCATGGCTGTGACTTGCGCACGGTCTTCGGCCGAGTGCGGCGAGGGCGCCAGGAGTTGGGCACGAATGACGCCGAGGACGTACTCCGGGATGTCCGCGAAGCGTGGTGAGGCGACATCGGATTCCGCCAGGCCGCGGTGACCGTAGTCGTGCAAGTAGGCGTCAAACTTTGTCAGGAACGTGGTCCCGGCGAGCGCCGCGCGGAATCCTTGTGGATGCCAGGGCGCGGCGAGGATGAACGCGCGGGCCGGCGGCTCCTGGCGTGCCGTCTCCGCGAGGACGGCCAATCGGTGAATCTGGTTGGCGCTGATGACGGTGCCGGACCCTTGAAGCGAGGCGTTCAACTGGGCCCGCCACTCCAAGCCCAGGCGTCGTTCCAGGAGCAGCCCCAGTACCATGAAGGCTTGAGAGACCCCGCCGACGATGGCAAAGGTCAGATCGCGTTCGCGGAGGCGCTGATTGATCGCGCTCAACTGCTGGAGCACGGCGGCCGGGGAGGGCAGGGTAGGGTCAGCATCCTGTGGGACGCGGGCCATGTCCTTCATCTCACGAAACCAACCCTCTGCCCGCCACGCGGCTCGCCGGATCTTCGCTTCCATGAGGAGGCCCGCCCGTGCCACCTTCCTCCAGGGTAAGGGGGCGGGGCCATGGGGGGTGGGCGCGCCCTCCCCGCCCATCTGTTCGGTCACCAGTCGCGGGTCGCCCCGGAGTTGTGAGATGAAGGATTGGAACAACGACACGTTAATGTATGGCCGTCCGGCCACGATGCGGAACGATGAGGTCCCCGCCGGGATCTGACAACCGAGTGCGTGATAGTGACGGAGAATACCATGCTCCATGAACTCTTCCAGGAAGGCCAAGCCCAGAGGGCTTGGCAGGTCGGGCATGGTCTCTTTGAAGTTGGCCCGAGACCAGGTGCTGGTGGCGTCGCTCAGGCCGGTTCGCACAGAGTGCGGCGCAATCGCCCTCGCTTGTAGAAGCCACAGGGCCGTCTCATCCTGGGCCCATTCCACATCGACGTCGGTCCTCAGACGCGCCGCCACCTGTTTCACGAGCTGTGCGAGCATCAGCACGTCGGCCTCGTCGAGAGAGGGCGCGGCGCGCCTCGACGGAGACAGGGCGTGATCGACCAACCCCTGCTCCGTGACGACTCTAGCGGCGGACTTCTCACTGATGGCGCACTGCCTGACCGTCGGCGCGGGTTGGGCAGGCGGCACGTCGATGAGGAAGGAATCCGGTGTCACGGTTCCGTTCACGAGGGGCTCCGCCAGTCCCGGCACCGCATTGACCACGACGACGTGGGGTTCGCCCGTCACGGGATGGCAGGAGAAAGCGACGCCGGCGGCCCTCGCGGCGAGTAGAGGCTGAATCAAGACGGCCATCGTCGGCAGGCGGGCATCGCACGCCCTGGTCAGGGCTGAGAGGGTCCAGCACGAGGCCCAGACCGTACAGATGGCAGAGGCAATCTCTTCGCGGAGCAGGCCCAGCCTCGATCGGTAAGTACCGGCAAGGCTCAGCCGGGGGCCGTCTTCGTCGATTGCGCTGGATCGAACGGCCCACCAGTTGACGCGACTGCCCGGCCAGTTCAGCTCCAGTGTCTGGAGCGCATCGTCGAGTTCGTAGAGGACTTGGGGAGGGACGGCGAGCTGGTCCATCTGCTGCTGATACTCATGCAGCCACTGAACGCGATCGGTCGGCCCTGCCGTGACCAGGCGGGCCCAGGCGGCCTCGGCATCGAAGGCGATCGCCCGTATCGCCAGGCGAACCGCCTCGGTCGTCACGCAGATCCCGGGTGGCACCTGAAATCCCAGCCGCAGCAAAGCACCCAAGCCGGCGGCTTTTCCCCCGACGAGGCGCGGGTCCGAACAATCCGGGAGCGGAAGAATCAGCGGCTCGGGCATGGTCTCCGTAGGAATTCCCAGGGACGCTGCAGGGATTATAGCGCGAGCCCGAGATAGAGGTCGTTGACGTTCGTGCCCGTGGGGCCAGTGACGAGATGGCCGCCGACTCTCTTGAAAAACGTGTACGAATCATTCCGTCGTTTCGCGCCCTTGACGCTCATCTGCAGACGACGGGCCTTCTCCAGCGTCTCCCCGTTCACGATCGCCCCTGCCGCATCGGTCGGGCCGTCCCGTCCGTCCGTCCCCACCGCCGCCACCCAGACGTCTTTCAGTCCGGCGATGGTGGACGCGCCGGCAAGCGCAAACTCCTGTGCGCGGCCTCCTCGCCCTTGGCCTGTCACCCTGACGGTCACTTCGCCGCCCGCCAGGAGACAAGTCGGCCGACGGCCTGGCCTCTCGTATCTCGCCAGGCGCTTCAGTCTGGCAGCAAAGGCATGAGCGGACTGGTCAACGTCTCCGACGAAAGGTGTGTGAAATGAAGAGACGCGGAGTCCGGCCTGCCGGGCCGCCTGGGCCACGGCACGGAGGGCCGTCTGGTTGTTGCCGAGAACATG
>JACRLS010000303.1 GCA_016235225.1 Nitrospirota bacterium
AACCTCTCGCAAGGCGTTCAGGCTACCGCCAGCGGGCGCGATGCGGGCGAGCTGTTCCAATATGTGATCGAATCGCCGGTATCGCTGCAGCGTCAAACGTCGGCCATGCTCCCGATCATCAGCCAGACGATCGAAGGGCAGAAGCTCTCGATCTACAACCCGGCCACGCACGCCAAATTTCCGTTGAATGGGATTCGGGTGAAGAACACCACGGCCCTTCATCTGATGCAAGGCCCTGTGACGGTGTTCGATGGGAGTGCCTATGCCGGTGACGCCCGCATGGACGACGTGCCCCCCGGACAGGATCGGCTGATCAGCTACGCGTTGGACGTGAAGGCCGAAGTGGAAGTGCAGACCCCGAGCGAGACGCAGGACCTGATCAGCGTCAGCATCAAGCGGGGCCTGCTCTATGCCACCCGCAAATGGGTGGAGGAGCGTCGCTATCAGATAAAAAATCGCGACAAGAAAGCCAAGACCGTGCTGATCGAACATCCCTACCGGTCGGATTGGAAACTCGCGGGGCCGGCCCAGGCCACGGAACGGGCGCGCGACGTGTATCGCTTCGCCGTGGCGGTCGAACCCAACACAACCGAGGCGCTCACGGTGCGGGAAGAACGGCAACTTCAGGAAACCGTGCACCTCACGGATTCCGGCTCCGACCAGATCGGGCTCTATCTCCAGGCCAAACAGATCAGCCCGCGCGTGAAAGAGGCTCTCCAACGGGCGGTGACTCTCCGGGACCGAATCAGCCAGACCATAACGCAACGCACCCGGCTGGAGCAGCGACTCAAGGAGATCGCCCAGGAGCAGGGGCGCCTCCGCGAGAACATGGGCAAGCTGCCGCAGAACTCGGAACTCTACGCGCGGTATGTGAAGAAGCTCGATCTGCAGGAAACGGAAACGGAGAAGCTGCAGCGGGATCTCGACGCACTGCGCACCACCGAGGCCGGCCAGCGCAAGGAGCTCAGCGACTATCTGCAGTCGCTCGATGTGGCCTGACCGAGCGGCCCGCTACCCGAATGTGCCTCGTTGATCCCACCACCGCCGACTGAACATGTACGAGGCCGGCACAGTGTGGCGGCTCTCCACCTCCTTTCTCGTCAAGTTCGGCCCCGTATGTGCCGATACGTCATTTGGTGCGGGTGAATAGGCTCACCCGTCTGACGACCTGTAGGACATCGTCTCGACATGACGGATCGGCGACATCTGACCCCTGTCTCCAGCGACGGTCTTTCCCACCTGCTCGCCTACGGCGACTTCACCACGGCCGGTTCGGCCATTCTGGGCTATCTCCAGAAACGGCTGGGGTTCCGACTCTGGATGATTACGCGGACAGAGGGCAACGACTGGATCGTGCTGGACGCAGTCGATGAAGGCTACGGCGTTCGCCCGGGGGACGTCTATCGGTGGTCCGACTCCCTCTGCTCCCGCATGGTGACCGGGCAGGGGCCGATGATCGCGCCACGCACGGCTGAAATTCCAGCCTTCCTCGATGCCGGGATCGGCGGTCGCCTGGAGATCGGGGCCTATGTCGGCGTGCCGCTGCTCCGCAGCGACGGCCGCCTCTTCGGCACCCTCTGCGCACTCGACCCCTCCCCGATGCCGACGTCGATTCAGGACGAGCAACCAACGCTGGAATTGTTGGCCCGGCTCCTCGGCTCGCTCCTGGAGCGGGACCTCCGCGCCCACGCCGAACGGCGCCGCACCGAACAGGCTGAGGCCGATTCCTGGAAAGACGCACTGACGGGCCTGAAAAATCGCCGGGCCTGGGACCATCTCATGAGCCTGGAAGAAGCCCGTTGTCGTCGCTATGGCCACCCGGCGACCGTCATTGCGATCGATCTGAACGGGTTGAAGCAGGTCAATGACGCGCACGGCCATGCGCGTGGGGACGACCACCTGCGCAAAGCCGCGGTCGCCCTCAAACTGGCGGTCCGACGCCATGATGTCCTGGCTCGCCTGGGCGGTGACGAGTTCGGGCGCCGGCCATTCCCTGATGGCCCGGTTGCACCACAACCTCGCCGAGGCCGGGATCAGCGCCGCTTGCGGGTTAGCCGTTCGCAATCCCGCCTTCGGGCTGCGTGCCGCATGGGAAGAAGCCGATGCCGCCATGTACGAGGCGAAACGCCGCCAAGACCCGACTCGCCCGCCGCGGTAGTGTTTGCCTTCCTTTCCTTTCCTTCCCTTCCCTTCCCATCGCTGGATCTAGCCAATGTTCGCCGTCGGCCGATGTGAGAACAGGCTTGCTTCATCACGACGGCGACAGCCCGTCTCATCATTCCCGTCGCCCGCGGCAATCCAGGCTGCGAGATTTGACCCTCTTCAGCCTTGTGACTAGAATGCGCGACTATCTGTTCGAGATGCCCCGTCCAGAGCGCTCGGCATGCGAGAGGTGCTGCTGCCACAGTCAGACAGTCTTGCTGAAGCTCCTCACGCATGCGACGGGATCAGGACATGCGCGACATCAATCCGCCTGAACGTCTTGTACGTCCCCTCCTGAACGAACGCGGGCTGACCGTCGGCGCCCTGCTGCTGATCATCATCCTGGTCGGCGCCGCCTGGTGGTGGGTCACCCGGGCCTCCGGTCCATCCCGCACGGCAGGAGGAAGTCCGGAGCAGGCGACCTCCACGGCATCCTCTCTCCCGACTGTCCCGCCGAACCCTGTTCCGGACAGTTCCCCACGGCGCACGCCGGATCCCGCCGTGTCGCCTACCCCGAACACCGAGGGCCCGCAGGCCGCGGCGCTCCAGGCCATTGCGACCCTCCTCGATCAGCAGCGGGTGGTGGACGCGGAGACCGCGCTCACGAGTCTGGCGCCGGACCTGTTGCAGCAGGGCCAGGTGGCCGAAGCCGCCTCCTCGTTGTGGAACAATCTGGGCTGGTTGAAGCAGAAACGAGGAGGGCCGACGGCCGGCATGCCGGCGTATCAGAAGGCCCTCACGCTGCATCCCCAGAATCAGACCGCGATGTTGAACCTGACGCAGGCCTACTGGCAGGCCAAGGATGCGGCCCTGACGCGGGACATGCTGGAGCGGGCCGTCTCGATGGCCCCCGGTGAGGCCTGGCCGCACTTGGCGCTCGCCGACCTGCAGTACGAGAAGGACGATCTCGCCGGAGCCAAGCAGCACCTGGATCAGGCGCTGCAGGTCGCCTCTCCGACGTCCGACTACCAGCCCTATCTCAAAGCCCTCGCCGCCAAGTTGTCGCGCGCCGAGCAAGCGGAGCGGTCGTATGTCTCGCGGGAAAGCAGTCACTTTGTCGTGAAGTTCAACGGCAACGAAGACTACGACATGTGGACGCGCGTGCTGGGCATTCTGGAAGAAGCCTATCGCGAGATCGGCCAGCGGTTCTCCTATTTTCCGTCACGGCCGATCATTGTGGTGCTGCATACCAAAGAGTCCTTTCCCTCGGCGACCGGGAGTCCGGCCTGGGCGGACGGCCTGTTTGATCCGATGCTGGGACGAATTCAGATGCCGACTCAGGGGGCCTCGACCGACCCGCAACGGCTGGCGCGGGTACTCCGGCATGAGTTCGTCCACGCCCTCCTGCACCAACGGATGGATGGGCGCCTTGGCGCGCTGCCGACCTGGCTGAATGAAGGTCTGGCCATGCAATTGGCCGGCGATCCCTGGCCGGATATCGACCAGATTGCGCGGGGACCGGTGACGGTGGTGCCGCTCAACAATCTGGAAGGCGGCTGGGGCGGACTGCCTCACTCGGCGGCCATGGTCGCCTATCTGGAGGGGAACTCAGCCACGCGGTACCTGATCGACCGCTATGGGATGGGGAAGGTACAGGAGGTCCTGTCCGATCTGGCGCGACGGCAACCGCTCACCTCGGCGTTGCAC
>JACRLS010000304.1:0-797 GCA_016235225.1 Nitrospirota bacterium
GGATGTCTGTCAGACGCAAGACGTGTCCTCGGATGACGTGTCAAGACACGTCGTTGTACCACGTCAGCGCCCGTATGTCCAGAACTCACGGGAAGGCATGATCCGGCTTGGAGTTTCGAGTGAGAACCAATTCACCCTGGCTCCCCCCTCCTCCGTATTGACGCCACAGTCGGCGCCCCGTAGGCTACACCCCGTCCGCTTACCGCCATGCCAATGACGTTTCTTGTTCGTAGGCGTTTCACCCCGATGCGCACACATCACGCTGCCGGATCACCTGGTTGCCGTCGCCGGCCCCTGCCGGCCTTGCTGGCCTGCCTCCTGCTCCTCGTTGGAGGACCCTCCCCCGCGAAGGGGGCAGGGAGCACAGCCAATTTTTCCGTCGACGTCCCGACCGGCCAGTCGAAATCCGTCAAGCTCAACACGCTGCCGCAGGGAACAGTGGTGGCGGTCACGGTCCAGACCGACGGCCAGGTCGATGTGGCCTTCGTCAATCAGGAAGACTTCCGGAATCTTCGTCCCACCGCGCGGCCGCTTTTTCGAGGACAACTCGATACGCAGATGTCGTTCTCGGTGACGATCCCCGCCGGCGGCGATTATTTTTTGGTCTTTTCGAATCGCCAGGGGAATACGTCGCGCGCCGTCACGGTTACGGTCAAAGCCGAGGCCGGTCTGAGCGACGCGCGGCGGGCCGCTCTCGAGCGGCTCAAGGCGTCGGAGCGTACGCTCAAGGCCTTCGAGGCCCGGCTGACGCTCGCGCTGATCTTCAAACCGATCCCGATCGCCATCCGGGCCTGCCC
>JACRLS010000304.1:815-5212 GCA_016235225.1 Nitrospirota bacterium
CCGGTCAGCTTTGTGCGGGCCGGGACGCTGATCCGCTGCGCGGACGATGTGCGACGGTTGCATGCGGCGTTTCCGGACGGCCGCCAAGCGGCGGATGCGCTGTTGTTTGCGATGTATCACGAGATGGCGCACCTCCTCTTGACTCAGTGGCGCCATCCGCAGGCGGACCAGGAGGCGACGGCGGATGAGTTCGCCACGACGATGATGGTCATGTTTGAACTCGGCGCCAAGGCGCGAAGCCATGCCGAGGCATGGGACGCGAAGGGGACTGTCACGGATCAGTTGGTGGAGGCGTTTGCGCAGGACCCGCACGTGCTGACGCGGGCGCGGGCCGCAGCCGTGCAGCAATGGGCCGCCGACGCGGCGCTCGTGGCCAGGTGGCAGCCTCTGGTGGTCCCCCACATGCAGACGGCCTTGTTGGAGCGTCTGATACAAGAGCCGCAATCATGGACCAATCTCGAGTTGGTGCAGCAGGAAATGGCGACGCGGAAGCGCGGGAAAGCACTGACGTTCTAATGGCAAAGAGACGTTCGATGAAGCCGGTCGCCCTGATCACCGGAGCCGGGGGGCTGATCGGTTCCTACCTCGTCCGCGCGGCCGCCACGGCGGCGACCGTGGCCTCAGAGTGGCAGGTTTATGGGCTGTCTCGCCGGGATCTGGATCTGACGGATACCCAGGCGGTTCGGCGAACGTTCATAGCCTTGCACCCCAGCCTGATCATCCACTGTGCCGCCATGAGCAAGACGACGCAGTGCCGGCAGGATCCGGCCCTGGCCAGGCGTGTGAACGTGGAGGCCACGGCCCGGTTGGCCGAATTGGCTCGTGACATTCCCTTCATCTTCTTCTCATCCGACCTGGTCTTCGACGGCAAGCAAGGACGCTACGTGGAAACGGACCCGGTCAGTCCGATCAACATCTATGGAGAAACCAAAGTGGCGGTGGAGCAGGTTGTGCTGGCCAATCCGAGACACACGGTGATTCGTACCTCGCTGACCGCGGGCCGCTCACCGACCGGCGATCGCAGCTTTGTGGAGGAAATGCGGCGAGCGCTTGAGGCGGGGCAGCCCCTCACGCTGTTCACTGACGAGTACCGCTGCCCGATTCCGGCGAGCACGACGGCTCGGGCCTTGTGGGAGTTGGCGCCACTCAACTGCCCAGGGCTCTATCACCTGGCAGGTGCCGAGCGCCTTTCGCGATGGGAGATTGGGAGACTGCTCGCAGCTCGGTGGCCGGAGTTAGAGGCGGAACTCAGGCCCGGGTCAGTGAAGGACTTTCAGGGCGGTCCTCGCGCGGCAGATGCCTCGCTCGACTGCGCGAAGATTCAGGCGCTGCTCTCGTTTCCGCTCCCGCGTTTCAGCGAGTGGGCTGTTTGGTTCTTCCGGGTTTTCCGTGGGTGCATCGAGCAACCGTCTTCCCTCGCCCCCGTTTCGGGGGAGCGGGTTGGGGTGAGGGGGCCAAGATAACCGAGGCGAAGGCCGTGATATGACAGCCCAGGGGCGTGGTTAAAGGGGACTTTCTACTTTTCTGCTAGCCTGATAGCATACATGGCCAGGCTCCCTAGACATGACCACTACACAGTAGGCCGGCAGCTCGCATCGGTTCGGTCAACACGTAAAGTAGAATGTCCCCTTTTCTGCCCCCCCGAGACACTCTCGTCGGACCCACTCGCCTTTCTTAGCGAGTGAGAGAAGGTTCCTGGTGAGCGGCCACTACGTCGGTCTTCAGCATGTGAACGAGCTCAGCTCCCGTGAGAGCGCCGGCGAGATCCTCATATTTTGCCTGTGCGCAGGTAAAGAAGCCAGGGTGCTGGTTCTTGGATAGGCCCATCAGAACCGCTAACGAGGCGAGGTGCTCACCGCCACCCGTGGCGATATCCTGTACCAGGTTGTCCAGGTTACTGCTGGCGAATTGCAGGATGGTGTCTTCCTGGCTTTTGGGTATTGGACCAGGGTAAGAGGAGCTGGTTGAGTGCATGCGGAAGGTCGGAACCCACGAGTCCGATCCGATAGCCAGAGCGGGCATCCAGGTTCTAATATCCATCCTGGTTAAGCCGGACGGCAAGTCCGTCTGGCCGGCCCAGAGAGAGGCCGATGAAAGGCACAGGAACACGGTGATGGCTGAGATACGTCCCGATCGTGTGAACATGATCAACCTCCTGGCAGCGGATAATATGGACCGCGCTCTACTCGAACAAGGGTTTCAGCGTTGAATCAAATACGGGTTTAGCCGTCAGACCAAACAAGTTTGCAATGCTTTGATCGGGGATCCAGAAGGTGATTCCCACCGCTCCAATGTGCGCATTGTACGACGCGTTGAATCCTTCTGTGGTGCCGACCTGCGAGTAGATAAAGCGCGCGTGATTGTACTTATATTCCGCGAAGAGACTCACCCCCGGCACGAGGCGATAGCTGACTCCGAGTTGCGTATTCAGTCCCAGAGAGTTGCTGGATCGAGGCGCTTCCCCCCCTTGTTTGAAATGAGAAAAGAAGACGGCGGGGCTGGCTCCTGCATACGCGGTGATGCGTTGGGTGAGCGGGAGGCGAAACACCGGACCGACTGCCCAGGTCGTCATGCGAAGCGTGCCGCCGTTCGGTTGTTGAAAGGGGCCGAAGGTCGGTTCGTTGAACGTTTGGGGTTGTGCTTTGACGTGCGGCGTGCTGTTGAATGCCTCCATTTCAATGGCCAGCCAGTCGGCAAGCAGGTACCCGACTTTCCCTCCGTACATGATCGAGCTCATTTGGCTTAAACTGGTCGCGGTCGTGCCGGGCTGGAACGATCCGGTGACGTGGTCGACGTGTGTGAGCCCTTGCGGGAACACGCCGCCGAATTGGCCGGACACATACATGTCGGCTGCCGCCGGAAGGACGAGCGTGCCAATGCTCAACGCGATGGCGATGAAGATTGCGAACAGGAATTGGGGAAGCATTTTCATACTGTGCTCCTTTTCAGCTAGTGTAGTGTCCCTAACGCTTCTTTACATCTAGCGATCTTTCCCAGAATGCGTTCCACGGGGGCGCTCCATACGAATGCTTTCAGATCAAACTTCTCCGCCGTCGAGCCCGTCGTATACGACCCTGTAAAATTGATGTTGGAAATACTGGGGAGCGACGCCCCCACTTGTCCGCTGAAGTAAACGACTTCATCGTGCGCGAATACGGAGGGACTCGATCAGAGAACCGCCAGACAGAACGTTAGGGCCGCAAGCCGAACGGCTGGACACTTCACGCAAGGCATAGGACCTCCCTGTGTGATCGATGAACGCACGCACCCCTTTGCCAGTGCGACATCCGCGAAATTCAGAAATGCTGTCGACTCGATTTATCGTTCGTCCACGCTATCGAGGTGGACGCATGTACACGATGGGGAGGCAGATGCATATCATTGCAGGGGGTTTTCCGCAAGCTCCACCAACCCGTTCACCAAGGCGACGACCTGCAGCCGTGTACACGGGGCTTGCCAACGGGATGCGAACCCGTGTTTGAACCCGGCTACGATTTTGCAATTATAGCGCGGAGTTCCACGACCAGTGAACACAAAAAACACCGCACGGCTTAAACATGAGGGGTGATCATTGACACCGATCAACCCTTGACGGATATACAAACGCTTGTATAGCATAAGCCGAATGAAACGCCTGGTCTGGCTGGGATCTTCACGTGGTGAGGTGAGGTCATTTCCCCCAGAAGCACGACGAGAGATTGGACATGAGCTTGATCAGGTCCAACAGGGTCTGGAGCCATCGGACTGGAAAGCCCTCCCTAGCCTCGGATCAGGAATCTACGAGATCAGAGTCCACGCCGGCAACGAATACCGCGTCGCCTATGTGGCGAAATTTCCCGAGGTTATCTACGTGCTGCATGCCTTCGTCAAGAAGACAGCCCGCATGTCTGACCGCGACGGCACAATCATAAGAAAGCGATACCAAGAGCTGGCACACACGAAGGGGGGGTCATGAAACAAGAACGCTCTTCGGGCAATGTGTTCCGCGACTTGGGGTTTGCACCTGAAGAGGCCGCTAATCTCAGGGTGCGTTCCATGCTGATGATCGAATTGAAAAAGCATATCCACGCTGAGAAACTCACACAGAAGAAAGCTGCACAACTGTTCGGCGTGACGCAGCCCCGGATCAGCGATCTGACGAGAGGCAAGATCGGGCTGTTCAGTGTGGATACGCTCATCTCCATGCTGACGCATGCTGGTCTCAAGGTGGACGTCAAGGTTCGTCGCTCTGCGGCCTAGCGCGCATTATTCATGACGGTTCGTTGCGTTCGACCCGTTGCAGCAAAAGTGCAACGGGTGCCCCGGGAATCGCCCAGCGTTGGACCCATTGCATTGGAAGAGCAATGGGGGCCCCCGCGCGGAGCGGGGGGACTGACACCTTTCCCCGCGTCTGCCTG
>JACRLS010000305.1 GCA_016235225.1 Nitrospirota bacterium
CGACGGGATTGTCCAGCAAATGGGAGAGATCCCATCGTTCAGGCATGGCGGGTGACGTGGCGCGATTCGCAGCCCTGGTCTTCTTTATCTTGGTGGTCTGCTTCATGGTCCCTCTTTAATCATAGTTCGACTCTCGGGGAGCATGATACCATCCTGCCCTTCCTGGCCGAAGCATTTCTTAGCTCTGCAGGATATGGTGGTGCTGAGAGTCAGGCGAGATCTGTTGCCCGACAGTCAGCACTCACACAACAGCCGGAAGAGCTATTTCTTCGTTGCCCGTGTCGCGGCACACATTGACTCCCTTGTCGTCGATGGTAAGATTCCCACAAGAGTCCCTGAGCCCGCCCCGGTGATCCCATGACGCCCCAGGAAATCCAACGGGCCATCCAGTACGTGGTCGCGAGTACCTCCTACGGCAAGGATACGGTGTCGCAGATCGTGCACACCGGCTTCTCGGAATTGGAAGCGTTGGCGACGACCACCTCGCACTCATTTTCGCGCGATCAGGTCCTGGAATACGTCTCCCGCTGGACGATGACCAAGACGGGACAACCAGAGCCCCTGGTTCGAGAGATTCTGGGATGCGCGGGCCGGTGGCTGGACGAACTCTATGCCCAACTTGCACAGGAGCATCCGGACGAGGTGCAACAGCCGGATGGAGATGCGGATGAGGGGCGGTCATGAAAGCACGGGGCACGCGGAAGCGCTTTCGTCGGTCGAGAACCAGGCGAGGTGACCCCCGGCTCTCGCGGTATGCTGTCGCCAGCCGGGCTCGATGGGAGCGGTGGTCCCGCCGGATTCATGCCCAGTGGACGGCCCTGCACCATCTCTGTTCCGATCGGGGGAGCCGACTTCGGCTGAGCCGTCTGATTCATCGGCTGATGAGCGACGACCGCGGTGTGCGGGAGTCGGCCCTGGCGGAGCTTGAGCTGGCCACGCTGCTGGTACGAAGCGGCTTCTCCATCCATTTCCTGCCGGAGTCTCAGGCGCGGACGGCGGATCTGGAGTGTCGATTGGGTGCGAACCGGCTGTTCCTGGAGGTCACGGCGCTGGTGGGCACCGGTCGCCATCTTGATCTTGAGGCGGCCAAGCGGCGAAATGAAGAGGATCTGGACGACGAGGCGATCGGACAGGGAACCATCGAACGGCTCCTGGCCCGTATCGCGCAGAAGGCCAAGCAGTTGGCGGACTATACGGCTCCGGTCGTCCTGGCCATGACCGTCCCGCCGCCCGATCCCGCTTTGCGATCACGGGACCAGGAAGTGGACCTGAAGCGGCTGGCCGGCGCCGTTACCCTCTTGCTCCTGAGCCTCAAACACCTCACCGCCGTGATGATCTCCTTGTGGGACGTGCAGGGGGCGCCGACGACCTCCGGCGTCCGACTCGCGAATGTGCAACTGATTGAGCGATCCCATCATCAGGCGGCCTATCCCCGGATTCGGCTGCTGATCAGAAACCCTGCGGCCTCTTTTCCATTGAATCCCGACCATCTGGATGCTCTCAAAGGCCTGCTATAGCGTCTGCTTGAGCATCTCCAGCTGCTTCGTCACCATCGCATCCCCGTTCTTGGTCGAGACCGTGATGCCTTCATCGCAGATGTTCTTGCAGGGTTCGACGCGACCCAGCTTCTGGAGCGATTGGGCGAGCGCCAGGTAGGCGGCCGAATAGGCGGGTTTCACCCGGATACAACTTTCCAGCGCCGGGACGGCCTCTTGGAAGTTTGCGTCGTCCATGTGGGCTTTCCCGAGCCCGAACCAGGCGACCTCGTCGTTTGGATCAATCATCAGACCTCCACACTTGTCGGCTCGCTGCGTCTCGGATGTGGACGCTAGCATGCGGCGTGACTGATTGTCTACGAATTGAGGGGCGTGCTACGATGCCTGCCAGACGTGAAACGTGAGGCGTGAGGCCTGGGGTGGACAACCTCTTGCTTCGCCTTTGTCCCCTGACACCTCACCCCTTACCCCTTACGGGTTTGCATGGCTAAGACCGGCTTCGTCTACCATCCAGCCTATCTCAACCATGACATGGGCATGGGCCATCCCGAGTCGCCCAATCGCCTCCGGGCCATCGTGTCTCAATTAGAACGGAGCCGAGTCATGGATCGACTGGTGCGGATTGATCCGGCGCCGGCGGCCGATGACTGGATCACGCACATCCATGCGCCCTCCTACGTGAAGAAGCTGAACGCCGCACAACCGACAAGCGGCTATGTGTCGCTCGATGCGGACACATCTCTGTCGCCGGGCTCGTTGCCGGCCGCGTACCTGGCCGCCGGTGGGGCCTTGGCGGCCGCCGATGCGATGATGGACGGCCGGGTGACCAATGCCTTCTGCGCGGTGAGACCGCCCGGCCACCATGCGGAACGTGATCGCGCCATGGGATTTTGCCTGTTTAACAATGTCGCCATCGCGGCGCGCTACTTTCAGAAGCAGCATGGCCTGACACGGGTGCTGATCGTGGACTGGGACGTGCACCATGGAAACGGCACCCAGCATGCGTTCTATGACGATCCGACGGTTCTGTTTTTCAGCACCCATCAGTCCCCGCACTACCCCGGGACCGGCCGTTCGAACGAGCGAGGCGAAGGGAAGGCCGAGGGCATGACTCTCAACGTGCCGATGTCGGGCGGGCAGGGGGATGAGGAGTATCTGGCGGTGTTCCAACGGACGCTGGTGCCGGCTGCCGACGCTTTCAAGCCGGACGCGGTCATCATTTCTGCCGGCTTTGATGCCCATCGCGATGACCCGCTGGCCAGCATGGGGCTGACGGAAGAAGGGTATGCGGCGCTCACCGGGATTGTGGCAGGGATTGCCCGGCGACATGCGAAGGGGCGCATTCTCTCTTGCCTCGAAGGCGGCTACAATCTTCAAGCCTTGGCCGGGTCAGTGGAGCGGCATGTCCTCGCCCTTTTGGATGCGTGACCTGGAGAAGATTAAGGCTCAGGTTTAGGCTGAGGGAAAACGTCTTGCGAAGATTCTTAAATTCACGTCCGCCCTTAGCCTCAACCTTTCGTGATTGAGCAGATGGGTGAGCCGAGACTGGCATTCTGGAAGGTGCTCATTGCGGGCATTGCAGCGGTCGGGTTGGTCTACCTCTACTACACCGAAGTGAAGCCCGTTGTGATCTTCGGGCTCCGCTCGGACTATGCCCATGCCATTCCCTATCAAAAGGTTCCGGAAGGACTGGAGAGTCTGAAGGCCGAGTCCTGCGGCACCTGTCACCGCGAGATTTATGAGGAATGGAAAAGCAGTATCCATGCACATGCCGTCGAAGATCCGTTCTTTCAGGCCTATTGGAAGAAGGATCACAACATCTGGGTCTGTCTGAATTGTCACGCGCCGCTGGAAAACCAGCAGCCGACACTCATCAAGGACATTCCCCGTGGTCGGGTGGAGAAGGCGGTGCGAGAGCCGAATTCACATTTTGATGCCGCCTACCAACAGGAGTCGATCACCTGCGCGGCCTGCCATGTGCGGGACGGCGTCATTCTGGGGCCGTTCGATGACTCGGCGGCGCCACACCCCACGAAGTTTGATCCCACATTCCGGACCGCCCAGGTCTGTTCCCGCTGCCACAACGTGGTGTCCGGCCCGGCGCAGTTCTATAATGTCGGCCCCTGTGGGACCTATGCCGAGTACGAAGGCAAGTTCTTCATGCAGGAACGCGGGATGATCTGCCAGAGT
>JACRLS010000179.1 GCA_016235225.1 Nitrospirota bacterium
AGCCCTGCCACCCGCGCGGCGGTGCGGGATGACTCCAATCCGTTTTTCGTCTTCGACAATGCCGCCTGCATCTCCTGCGCGCGTTGCGTACGCGCCTGCGAGGAAATCCAGGGCACCAACGCCTTGACCATGACGGGGCGGGGTTTTGAGTCCAGGCCGATGGCAGGGATCGGCAGCTTTGCGGCCTCCAACTGCATCTCGTGTGGCGCCTGCGTGAAAGAATGTCCGACCGGCGCGTTGACGGAGAAGACGGTGTTGCACCTCGGCGAGCCGACCCGGACGGTTCGGACCACCTGTGCCTATTGCGGAGTCGGTTGCACCTTTGATGCGGGCGTGCGGGACGGTCAGATCGTCCGGCTTCTGCCGGCGGATGACGGGCCCTCGAATCTGGGCCATGCCTGCATGAAAGGCCGATTCGGCTGGACGTACATCACCGCTCCAGACCGGCTCCGCCGGCCGTTCGTGCGGCGCGGCGATCGACGTGAGGACCCCCCGTGGGACGGGGCGATCGACCTGGGCGCCCGTGAGTTTACACGGAGTCGTCGGGCCTACGGGCCGGACTCGCTGGCCGTGATCTCCTCCAGCCGCGGCACCAATGAAGAAAATTACCTGTTCGCCAAGTTCGTGCGCTGCGTGCTCGGGACGAATCACATCGACAACTGTGCCCGGGTCTGCCACAGCGCGACCGTGACGGGCATGATGGAAACGCTGGGCGCTTCGGCGGCGACCAACTCAATCCACGATTTCGATGAGACCAAGCTGATTCTGGTCGTGGGGGCCAACCCGACCGAATCGCATCCGGTGTTGGGCGCCCGTATCAAACAGGCGGCTCGGCGGGGAGTTCCCCTGATCGTGGCGGACCCGCGGCGCACCGAGCTGGCCAGGCTGGCGGACCTGCATCTTCGTCTGCGTCCGGGGACCAACGTGGCGCTGCTCAACGGCATGGGCCACGTCATGGTAAGCGAAGGGCTCATAGACAAGGGGTTCATTGAGGCGAGGACCGAAGGACTGGCCGATTGGATCGAGACCGTGAAGACCTGTACGCCGGCGCTCACCGAGACGGTCACCGGGGTGCCGGCGTCCATGATTGTGGAGGCTGCCAGACGCTATGCGAAGAGCGGCGCCTCCATGTGCGTGCACGGACTCGGCGTCACCGAGCATCGATGGGGCAGTCACGGCGTCATCGCCCTGTGCAACCTGGCCCTGGCGACCGGCAATGTGGGAAGGCCGGGCACGGGGATCAATCCGCTGCGCGGGCAGAACAACGTGCAGGGAGCCTCCGACATGGGATGCCTCCCGACGTACTTCGCCGGCTATCAGCACTTCGACGATCCCACGCTCGCGGCCAAACATCAGCAGATCACCGGACGTCCCTTGCCTACGCAGCGTGGGATGAAAACGCCGGACATGTGGGATGCGGCGCTCGAAGGAAAACTGAAGGGACTCTGGATCATCGGCTACGACGTCGCGCAGACCGATCCCAATCTGAAGAGAGTGCGTGAGGCCTTGCGTCGGCTCGACTTCCTCGTCGTTCAGGATCTATTCATGACCGAGACGGCGCAGTTCGCGCATCTGGTGATCCCGGGGGCTTCCTTCCTGGAGAAAGACGGGACCTTTACGAACCTGGAACGTCGCGTCCAACGTATCCGCAAGGTGGTCGATCCGCCTGAAGGGGTCTGGCCGGACTGGCAGGTCGTGTGCGACGTCTCGACGCGCATGGGCTATCCCATGTCGTATGCGCATCCGTCCCAGATTATGGACGAAGTCGCCGGCCTCGCGCCCGTGTTCGCCGGCCTGTCCTTCGATCGGCTCGAGTCGCCGGACAGCCTGCAATGGCCGGTTCCCTCACCGGATCACGCAGGCACCGCGTTGATGCACGTGGACCGATTCCCGAAGGGTAAGGCGCGCTTCGTCGGCGTGGAGTATCTGCCGCCGGGCGAGTCGCCCTCCGAGGCCTATCCCTTCGTGCTCATCACGGGACGCATTCTGCAACATTATGGCTGCGGGGCGCAGACGAGGCGGACGGACATCATGCGGATCGTGGATGCCGATGTGCTGGAGATGCATCCGGAGGACGTCGCGCGTCTGGGATTGCAAGATCGCGAGCTGGTCCGATTGGTCAGCGCGCGGGGCGAGGCGGTCCTGCCGCTGGCCGTGAGTGACCGGGTTCAGCCCGGGCAACTCTTCACGAGCTTTCATTTTCCGGCGAGCGAGGTGAATGTGTTGCTCTCCTCCAGCGCGGATGAGAGCTCCAAATGTCCGGAGTACAAGGTCTCGACGGTGCGGGTCGAGCGGGTAGAGCGGGAAGAACTGGACTCCGAAGACGAAGCCGAGCTGCACCAAGTGGCAATGCGGTTGATCACGTGAGGAGAATTTGCTCATTTGATCATTGAACATTGCATCATTGTTTCATTGAATCAATGGGCTGATCGTCAATGACACAATCGTCACATTCTTCCGCGGCGCCCCTCTTCGACGCCTATAAGCCGGCGCAGATCGCCGAGCGCGTGCGGGATGTGGGGGTGGCCAAGGCGAACACGTCCACCACGACGCTGCTCGCGCTTGCGGTCTTGGCCGGAGCCTTCATCTCCTTGGGTGCGCTGTTCTATCTGGTGACGATCACGACCAACGCGGGGGAGGCCGCGACTGCGTTCGGAGTCACCAGGCTGATGGGCGGAGCGGCGTTCAGCTTAGGGCTGATTCTGGTGGTCGTCGGTGGGGCCGAGTTGTTCACCGGGAACAATCTTATCGCGATGGCTTGGGCCAGCGGCGAAATCACCACGAGGCAAGTGGCCCGGAACTGGGGATGGGTGTACCTGGGGAATCTCGCGGGCGCCGTGGGAACTGTGGCCTTGGTGGCAGGAGCCGGGATTCATACGCTGGGAGACGGGGCAGTCGGTGACACGGCGGTCAGAATCGCCAACGCGAAAGTCGCGTTGAGCCCCGTCGAGGTGATTTCCCGCGGAATCTTGTGTAATGTGCTGGTCTGTTTGGCAGTGTGGCTCTGCACGGCGGCGCGGGGAGTGGCGGACAAGATTCTGGCCATCCTGTTCCCGATCAGTGCCTTCGTCGCCTGCGGATTCGAACATTCCGTGGCCAATATGTTTTTCCTCCCGCTGGGGGTGTTCGTAGCAGGAGGGGGCGGAGCTTCCATCAGTTGGTTGTCGGTCGGGGAGAATCTGCTGTTCGCCACGATCGGGAATATCATCGGAGGGACGCTGCTCGTGGCCATGGTGTATTGGTTTGTGTATTTGCGGGAGAAGAGTTGCGAACTGAAGGCGATCGACTAGAAATCTCTAATGCGGGGTGAGGATGCCGATGAGAGCCGTATTGGGCGTCGACGGGTCGAAGTATTCGGAGTGGGCGACGGGATGGCTAGCCAAAATGCCCTTTCGTGCTGCGCCACGAGTGATCGCGGTGCACGGGGTCGATGTCCATGCGCTGCGCGCGCCGTTCATGGTGCAACCGACGATCATCGGGAACGAACGGTTCATCGAGGAAGAAATCCGCCGCTTGGAAAAACGTGCCAAGACCGTCGTGGCGGACACGAAGCAGCAGATGGTCGAGCTGGCCCTCGCCGGGACGGCGCGAGTCGAGAAGGGACCGATCGCGCGCGCGCTGCTCAAGCATGCGCGGCCGGGCGCGCTGGTGGTCGTCGGGAGTCGTGGGCTGGATGCGGTGGATCGGTTCATGCTCGGGAGCATCTCAACCTACGTCACGCTCCATGCGTCCTGTTACGTCTTGATTGTGAAGGTGCGTGAAGGAGCCGCCACAGACGCTCCGGCGGATTCTGTTCGCGACGGACGGCTCGTCCTCCTCCCGTAAAGCGTTGGGATTTCTCACCAAGCGCTTCCAGGTCAAGCCGGAAGCCGACCCGATTGAGATTCTCCTGGTGCACGTCATGCCCTTCCTGCGCTATCCGGAGATCAAAGAGGCCGCGCAGAGATTACTGGAACACGAGGCCATCCGATTAGAGAAGGCGGGGTATCGCGTGAGAGAGTTCCCGCGACTGGGCCGGCCCGCCGATGAGATCATGAAGGTAGTGCGACGCGAGAAGCCCGACTTGATCGTCACCGGGGCCAAGGGGCTCGGCGCGGTGGCCCGCTTTCTTCTGGGCAGCATCTCGACCAAGATCGTCCAGCAGAGCGCCTGTTCTGTGTTAGTCGTGAGATGACGAAAGAGGGCAAGGTGTCGTCTGCTCCAACCAGGAGCAAGGATTAGAGAGAAGCGTATGAGCAGAATCAACCGGGCACTTGCTTCCGCGACGGTCGTGGCCCTCTTCTTGTGCCAAGTTGTGGGCTCCTTCTGCACGATGGTTCCGTCCATTGTGGTTGCGGCATCATCCCTGTGTCAGGCCCAGACGGGCCACGCGATGACCGGGAGCAGTCTGTGCGCCGACTCTCTTCCGTCAGTGTCGAAGGCCGGCGTGGTTCCTGTCCAACGCCCGCTGTCGTTGAATGGAGGCGATCCCCTGGGCCTCGCCGTCGTTGTGGCTGATCTGTTTGTCCCCGTTTCTGCGGTGATGGCCCCTGCCCGGTCAGGGCCTCCTCTTCAGAGTCTCCTCTCCGTATTCCGCATTTGATTCTCTTCCCAGAAGCTATTGGTTCATTGATTCATTGAGTCAATGAGGCAATCGTCAATTTCTTTCGTGAAGAGGTGGGTTATGAAACTCTTTTCACTATGGCTATCGGCCGCTGCGTGTCTCTTTCTCGGAGTTGTCCACGTCATGGCCGCAGAAACTGTGAATGGGGAGAAGCTGTCGCTGGCTCGGCTGGTTGAGGAGATGACGGAGAAGAATCCCGAGGTCAAGGCAGCCCGCCAGCGATGGGAAGCGGCAAAGGCTGTCGTCCCGCAGGTGCAAACACTCCCTGACCCCAGGCTTCAATTGGGGTATCAACGCATGCCCATGACCGACCCGTTGCAAGGCGCCATGTACGGGTTCGGGCAGGAGATTCCTTTTCCCGGCAAGCTCGGTCTGAAAGGGGAGATTGCGAGGAGGGAAGCCGAGCGATTCGAACAGGAATACAAGGCGACCAGGCTACGACTGACGGCGGCTCTGAAAGAAACCTATTACAACCTGCACTTCGTGCACGAAAGCATTGAGATTGTCGAGAAGAACAAAATCCTCCTCACGCAGTTCGAGAAAACCGCAAAGGCGCGTTATGGCGTGGGACAAGCGGCACAACAGGATGTCTTCCGGGCACAAGTCGAGATTTCGCGTGTGCTCGACC
>JACRLS010000180.1 GCA_016235225.1 Nitrospirota bacterium
ATTGCTCACCGTGATGACGGCCTTCCCTATCCCGGTGATGGCGCAAGCGCCTGGAGCCATTCCTCCCGCCGCACCGGCGGCCGGCCCTCCGGGCCCGCCTGCAGGTTCGGGCGGGCAACCGACGAAGCCTGGCCAGCCACCGACACAGAAGAATCCCGACCAGGACCAGAACGAAAAGACGACGAAGTTTCCGCCTGAATGTCTCTCGCCGCAGTCTCCCCAGGAGTTGCAGAATTGCGCGAGATTCCTGGCTGCGCTGGATGCGAAACTGGCCGACGATGTCCGTCAGGCTGTCGGGACGGGAGACCTACAGCGGGCCAAAGACCTCATCGACGTCTTCGAGCTGCAACAACAATCGAAATTCAAGACCAAGGCTGAGGACAAGGAGAAGAAAACGGGCGAGCAACTTATTCCCGACTCTCCGTTCACCAAGGCGATCGAGCCCGAGCTGAGTGTCGAGATTGAGTCCTTCGGCTACAGTCTGTTCCAGGGAACCGGAGCTGCTCCGGCTGCCCCCGGCACACAAGTTCCTGTGTCTTCAGATTACATTCTTGGTCCGGATGACGAATTCACCGTGACGGTCTGGGGTCAAATGGACGGCGTGTACAAAGTGCATGTGAATCGGGAAGGCGAAGCGATCTTTCCGAGAATCGGCGCGCTCCCAGTGGCCGGCCTGTCCTACGGCGAGCTTCGCACCTATCTCGCACGGGCCTTCACCCAACAGTTCAAGAGCGCCTCGATCAGTGTTGCCATGGGGCAATTACGGAGCATTCAAGTCTTTGTGGTGGGCGAAGTCCAGAAGCCCGGCGTCTATACGATGGGGTCCCTCTCTACGGTCTTGAGCGCGCTCTTTGCCTCGGGCGGTCCGACCAAGACGGGCACCCTCCGGGACATCCGCTTGATGCGGAACGGCAAGGTCGTGGCCCAGATCGATCTCTATGACTTTCTGCTCAAGGGAGACAAGTCGCAGGACCAGCGTCTGAACGACCAGGATACCGTGTTTGTGCCCCTGGTGGGGCCGGTCGTCGGGGTGGCCGGGCATGTGCAGCGGCCGGCCATTTATGAGATCAAGAGTACCTCGTCTCTTGGCGATGTCCTGACGCTGGCGGGAGGGATCCGCCCCACGGGTTACCTCGCGCGTGTCCAGCTTGAACGCATTGCGGCTCACCAGAAACGTGTGGCCATAGACCTGAACCTCACCACGGCGCCGGTCGGCCAGAATGGGATGACCCCCGTCAGTAACCGAAACGAGAGCGATGTCTTACACACTGTCTTGCAGAATATGGATCTGGTCAAGGTCTATCCGATCAGTCCGGTGCTCCAGAAAGTCGTGTATCTGAAGGGGCACGTGCTGCGCCCCGGCCCCTACGAGTTGAAAGCCGGCATGAAGATCAACGAAGTCGTCGCCGGTCCGTTGGACTTGCTCCCGGATGCCTTCTTCGACTATGCGCGCATCGTGCGGTACTCGGGGCCGGAGCGAACTCGGCAGGTTCTCCCGTTCAGACTGCTGCGCGCATTTGCAGGTGACCCCACGTCGAACTTGGAGCTTCAGGCGCTTGATGAGCTCGAGATCTATTCCAAGGAGGAACTCAAAGCGCTTCCGACCGTGGCCATTGCAGGGGAGGTCAGAAAACCCGGTACCTATCCTCTCTTAAGAGCCATGCGGGTGGGCGACTTAATCGTGGCGGCGGGGGGCTTCCAGCGCCTGGCCTCGTTGAAACAGGCTGAACTGACCCGCTACTCGGTCCAGGATGGCAAATCGTCCGCGAGCACGGTCATCATTGACCTCGACAAGGCCGTTGCCGGCGATCCCCAACATAATGTCGAGCTGCAAGAGCTCGATGCGCTCGCCGTTCGGCCGGTTCCCGAGTCGGAAGTCGGTCGGAGCGTCACCGTTCAGGGCGAAGTGAAGCTGCCGGGCCAGTACTGGACTACTCGGGGTGAGCGGCTGAGCGCCGTGCTCAAACGGGCCGGCGGATTCACGGAACGGGCCTATCCCCGCGGTCTTGTGTTGATTCGGGAATCCACCAAAATGGTGCAGCAGACCGAGATCCAAAAGTATGTCGCCGCCCAAAAGCAGCGGCTGACTTCAGAAGCAGCCGCTTTGATCTCCGGTGCAGGAGGTGGAGGCATCCAAGGCAGTCAGAGTCTGGCGGAACAGGCCGCCCTCACGGCGCAAACTCAAGCGTTGGATCAACTCGCCGCACGTCTGACTCCCGGACGCGTCGTGGTCAAAATGACGTCGATCGACCAGTTGGAAGGGACGGTCGACGACATTCTGCTGGAACCAGGCGATCAAATTACCATCCCGCAGATTCCGACCACCGTCACGATCATCGGCGCCGTCCGGAATTCCACCAGTGTCCTTCACCGGACCGGCTTGGCCATGGACGATTATGTGCGTCAAGCAGGGGGCTACACGGAAGAGTCGGACAAGGGGAATATATACCTGGTCAAGGCGGACGGCTCATCCGAATCCTCTTGGCTGAAATTCAAACACATGGAGGCGGGCGATACCATCGTCGTGCCGCAGAAAACCGAAGCCAAAACGCGCCCGCTCCCCTTCTGGCAATCGATTGCCACGATCTTCGCGTCTCTCGCCACGGCCGCAGTTGCATTCGTTATTATTGGTCAATCCCGTTAGGACTTCCATGTCGGTCTTCACTTCTCACGTTCACTCCCCTGATGTCACCTTGCTGGATTACTGGCGGGTGGTGTGGAAACGCCGCTGGTTGATCGGTGGTCTCTTTGTGGGGTTGGTCCTGCTGGTCATGGTGATGAGCCTGCTCGCGCCGAAGATTTATGAGGCATCCACCTCCATCCTTCCCCCTGTAGCGGAACCGAGCGGGGGGGGCATGGGAGCTGCCGCGGCGCTGCTCGGGTCCCAGGGCATGAGCATCTCACTCCCGGGCATGCCGGCTACACCGGTGGATCTGTTCGTGGCCATGTTAAAGTCCAAGACCTTGGCGGAAGAGCTGGTGCAGCGCTTCAACTTAATGCAGGTCTACAAATCCAAGGCCGAGGAGGATGCCGTCCGGACACTTGAGAGCAGTACGAGGATTACCACGTCGAAAGAGAAAGTCATCAGGGTGACCGTGGAAGCCCAGGATCCTCAACTGGCGGCAGATTTGGCGAATGGCTATGCCGAAGGGCTCGACAAGCTGAATCGCACCTTGGCCGTGACGAAGGCGGGGCAGAATCGTCTCTTCGTGGGGAAACGCCTCGCTGAGACGAAAATCGATCTGGCGGCAGCCGAAGATGCGCTGGCGGCATTCCAATCCAAGAACAAGACCGTCGCCCTTGATCAACAGGCGGCGGCGGCACTGCGGGCCGCGGCGGAAATACAGGGGAGAATCGCAGCGGATGAGGTCCGGCTCCAGGTCATGCAGAACTTTCTCACGCCTGAGAATCCCGACGTCATCAAGCTTACGCTGGAAATTCAACAGCTCAAGCAGCAGCTCCGCATGCTGGAGTCTGGTAATGGGGGAAAGGGGATGGCGCCGGGCGATCGCCTGCACCCGGCCTTCTCCAGCGTCCCCACACTCGGGATCGAGTTTGCCCGACTGACGCGGGATCTTAAGGTCCAGGAGACGCTCTATGCCATGTTGGCGTCGCAGTATGAGCAGGCTCAACTGGCCGAGGCCAGAGACACGCCCACAGTCCAGGTGTTGGATCGCGCCAAACCGCCCCTCCGAAAAATCCGCCCCTCCGTGCGTCTCAACATGATGGTCGCCGGGGCCACGGCGCTCTTTATCGGCATCTTGGTGGCCTTCTTTCTGGAGTACCTCGATCAGATCAACCGGCGACGACTGACCCCCAAAGTCACCGGTCTCTCCGAGAGTGTGCCGGCCGATTCCCTCTCAGAGGAAGAGACGTTCGAGCCTGTCCGGTGACAGACCTGCCTGCTCCCGCTTCCCTCCCGACGCGATCGCCAGGCGATAGCGCGTCCCCGCCTCTTTGACGAACTCGACCACGCCTGGAAACAAGCGCGGCTTGTTCGTTGCCGTGTAATCCCTGAACAATTTCGCTTTCCTGGCCTGGATCGCCGCAACCAGGACGGGATCACTGTGCCCTCTATTTTCCCTGCGCAATTGTTCATGCCATGAAAATGGGGACAGGCACCACGGGGGGACTGTCGCCCTTCTTGCCCGCCGCGGGCCGGCGACTGTCCCCGTTCCAACTTGCCACGGGGACAGGCCCGACGCTTCGCGGTTCGACAGGC
>JACRLS010000181.1 GCA_016235225.1 Nitrospirota bacterium
CAATAAGTTGCAGCATTCATTTTGATTAGCTATATGACAAAACAGGCCATTTAAGCCCATTTCCCTCTAGTATTACGGTTTGGGATAGCGATATAATGCACCTCTTTTGTCGGATCGACCAAAGCCGCTCACCCCTATGGGCGGTGGAAAAGAGGGACAATCATGGAGCGCCGTACCGCATCTCATACCGAAGAAGAAGAAATGAATCAGCGTCGCAAATTGCTGAATCTCGCGAGAAAAGGCGATCGCAAAGCCATTGACCGACTGTTGGAGCTCTATCAAGTCCGGATCTATCCGGTGGGAGCTCTTAACAAGACCCCTGGGCGGGTTCCCCTCTGGCCCCGTGCGCATCAGCCGGCCAAGAAACAGGAGAAAGCGGAGCCTCGTTCACGCACCGTAGCGAGTTCCCCCCGAGCCCCCCGCCGGGGCTCAATGAGAAAACCGTCTCTCCAGGCAGGTCGGCGACTCGGCAGAAAGCTGACCCACCGGTAGCGGAGAGTTTCTTGACCTCATTATCGTGCGAGGGGTGGACCAGCGTGTCTTGCGTCTCTATTGAACAGCAACTCTGAGTCCACCCCCGGTCAAGTGCTTGGCAATCCCTTCCGCAGTTTTCGGTTCTCCAGAATAGACCGTGGCTTGGCCTTGATGGTCGATCTGCCAGGCCAGTTCGAAGGCTTTGGTCGGGTTCATTCCCGGGATGGCTTCGCAGAAGAGCTGAATGACCTGCTGGTAAGTGTGGCAGCTACAGTTATACACCACCACCTTTGCTTCGAGGCCGTCACCTGCCCCCGGATTGTCCTTCTCAACTGATCGAGGAACTGCCAGTGCAGTCCCTACGCCTGGCTCCGAATCCGACATAGCGCCTAGTCTAGCAATGCTTTACAAAAGGGCCAAGGATTCCCAGCGTGTCTGCGCATAAGCTGAGGGGACGAAGGAGGGCGCCGTGGTCTGCCTCTCGGCGTCGGGTTGTGAGATGAGGCCGTCGAGTTAGAGAGGAATCGCGACTAGAACGTATCCATGTCGACCACTTCCGTGGCATCCCACAGATTCTTCCATTCGGCGTCGGTGAGGGCTAATTCCCGGTCACGCTCGGTTTCCTTCCCAAGCGCGTCCGTTTGAGGCTGAGCGGCGACACCCTCCATCTGCCTCTTCATGTTCACATGGGGTTGGGGATCGGAAGTCGGCTTCTGCTTCGGGAGTTTGTTCACAGGCATCGATCGATCCTCGTTCGATGGACTGTTGCTTCCTACTCCCTGCTTGAGTCTTTTGTCAAGACGGAGTGCTTCGCGATGGAGTGTTTCGCGATAACCTCGCGACATGTCAGATGAATTGTCAGATGAATTGATTGACTCGCTCTCTTCCCATTGTTAGAGTGGCGGCGCGTTGCCGGGCAAGGTCGCCGTATGTTGGGGGCTCGGGTGTTGAGCGCCAAAGTCTTGTGGCCGCTGTTTCCGTTGCTGCTCCTAGTAGTGGTCGTGTGTCTGACTTGGGCGCTGGTGCGAGCCGTACGGCAGGGCCGTGAGACCAAGACGATGTGGCTTCAAAGTGCGGCGCTAGGGTTTTATGTCCTTGCGGCGGTCGCGGCGATTGCCAGCGAGCGAGGCGCCGTGTCGGCCCATCTGCACCGTCCGTTTTCCCTCCTCACGCAGCTCGCGTTGGCGCTGGCGTTGTTTCATCTCTGGACCCGCGGAGATAAGGTGCTGGTGCGGCTGAACATCTGTGCGTGGGCCGCGATTCTCGCTGATACCGCCCTGCACTATCTGCTGGTCCGTTAGGCAATAAACGGAGGATGGCTCAGATTCGGATGTCAATCCGATGGTCAGGGTCTCCGTCGGTGAGCTCGTCGGTTGGGTCGAGGGTGGCGGTCTGCGGAGCGGTCGGTCGTTTGCCCTTTTGGCGCGGAGAGGATTCTTCCCGCCCTTTGTGTTGCACGGTTTGGGACGTGCTGCCGACGATGGGAGTGTAGAGGGCTTCTGTCCGTCCGAACTCCATCGGCATCCTCCTCACTGGAGTCCATTCAATTCGGTTTTTTGCTCCTATGGAACGTCTCGGTCGGGGTCACCAGAAACTTAAGGGCCTGGTGAAAATATTTTTTTGAGGCGTGCGAGGGGGCAGACAGACCTGCTGTCTCCACCTCGATGAGGTCAGTCAAGAAGAATCTGAAAGGGAGTGGTCGGTAGAACCATGGCGACCCCCAAACCGTCCTTGAGTGCGTTGTTGGTTTGCGACATGGTCATCGAAGACAAGATGACCAATAAGAAGAGCATCATCGGGAGCTTCACGGATATCTGGGCGCAGACCTTTCCCTGCGTCCAGCCCAGGATGGCTGTCTATTTCTGTCTGACCGATGCGGAAGGCTCGTACGACATTCTCCTACGACTCCTCAACACCGATACCGAAATGCTGCTGGCCCAGGCGGGGTTTACCGTCGTGATTCCGGATCGATTCGTGATTCAAGACTTTGGGGTGGGGCTTCCGCCGGTGCAGTTTCCTGGCGCAGGCCGGTATGAACTTCAGATCTTTGCCAACAAGGAATTCCTGGGCCGGAAGGAGTTTCGCGTCACCCCCGTGCCTCCCCCGGGCGAAGAAGCAGAATCCGAACCGCAGAACTAATCGCTAGAGCAGTTCGACGGCGACGGAATCTGCGTATTGTCGCCCCAAGTCCGTCAGGCGGAGGCGAGTGCCCTCTTGTTCCAGCCATCCTTCGGCTTTCAACCTGGCCAGCACCGGTTCAGCGGCTTCGACGGCGTCCCTCGTCGCTCGATGCCGGATATCCACCCCCGCCAGTAACCGCAAGCCGAACACCAAGGCATCCTTGCCCCGCTGGGCGGGGTTGAGCCACTGTTCGTCACAGATCGGAAGCGCCCCCCTTCCCAACAGCTCTACGTAGCGGTCGAGATCCGCCATCACGCCGAACCGCTGCCCGCGCACGTACGATTGCGCACTGGGGCCCAGGCCCAGATATTCGCCGGCCTCCCAATAGAGTCGGTTATGCCGGCAACTGTATCCCGGCCGGGCATAGTTGGAAATCTCGTACCGCTCGAAACCGGACCCGGTCAGGCAACTGACTGCGATGTCTTCTAGGCGGAGGGCCAAGGCTTCATTCAGCTCCGGGAGGTCGCCACGATGGGTGTCAACATGGAAGCGAGACCCGGCTTCGACGGAGAGGGCATAGGTGGAGACGTGCGCCGGATTGAGGGCCAGGGCTTGATCGAGTGATGTCTGCCAGGAGCGTTCCGTCTGCCCCGGCAGCCCGTAGATCAGGTCGAGATTGAGGTTGGTGAATCCCGCGCGGCGAGCATGGCCGACGCTCTCGGCGATGGCGTCCGATGCGCGACGGCGCCCGATCTCGACCAGTTCATCCCGGACTGCGGTCTCTAGGCCGAGGCTCAGACGGTTGAAGCCGGCGGCCTTGAGGGCTCGAAGCCCTTCCTCAGTCACCGAGTCCGGCGTACCTTCGATGGTGATCTCTGCGTCCGGTGCTACGCCGAGCTCGCTTCGCACGACGTCCAGGATCTGGATCAACGCATCGGGCGGCAGGAGCGTCGGAGTTCCACCGCCAAGATAGAGGGTGGACAGAGGAGTATCCCTGGTCGTGAGTCTGAACGCATGGAGGCGAATCTCCTTCAGCAGGGCTTGCACGTAAGCTTGGGCGAGGTCGTCCCGATAGATGCGCAGGTAGAAAGCGCAAAAGTGGCAGCGAGTCCGGCAGAAGGGAACATGGATGTAGAGGCCGATGGGCACGGCACCCCCCTCACTAACCGTTCGGTGGAGGGGAGAAGTCCCGCACCATCGCGATTTCGATCTCGTCCAGGGGGGACAGCCCCCGATTACGAATGTACACCTGCCATCCCGGTTGCTGCCGGAGGCGGTCGAACAGGAGCTTCATCAACTCGGGCTTGAGCTGTTTCTCCCATTCCTGCAGCCAGGCATACTGATCGGCCTCACCGTCGTAGGACTCGGGGAATTGAGCTTCCAAGCTGACGCGAAAGCGAAAGTCCTTCTCTTCTCGAAACATTCCCGCCCTCCCCNCCCTCCCCCGGCATGCGAGGTTGCGAGCCCGCCGAATCTGCCCCTATAATAGCCCATAGACGACCCTGAAGGGAGATACACCCGTGCCGATCTATGAATATATCTGCCAGGAATGCCGCCATCGGTTTGAACTCTTGGTGAACGCGTCCAGCCGCCCCGCCTGTCCCTCCT
Organism: Nitrospirota bacterium; assembly: GCA_016235225.1. Taxonomy (GTDB): domain Bacteria; phylum Nitrospirota; class Nitrospiria; order Nitrospirales; family Nitrospiraceae; genus RSF151. The sequence continues at coordinate 4,204 of JACRLS010000181.1, forward strand.
GTCAGGCGACCAAACTCGAGAAGCAGTTCTCGGCGTTTGGGGTGGGCGGAAATTCAGATTGGGCCTCATCGAGCGGACCCGGCGCCTGTGGGAGCTGCGGCGATCCTCGTGGGCCAGGCTCCTGCTCCATGAACTAGCTGCGATGGGTGACGTAACGGAACAAGCCCTTCAGCGGGCCATCACCACCATCGGCCAATCCGATCCGATCATCAAGCTGCTGCAACAAGTGAAGCTCGGGCGCATGAAGCCGACCGATGCCGGCTTGCGGGCCATCACGGATTCGTGGATCGGGACTTACCAACACGTATTGGAGACGGTCACGATCGACCGTCCGGCATTGATTCGCCTCAATCCCGGTCCGCGACTTGCCGTGCTCATCGAGGCCGGCGTGCTGACGCACGACCATCAGGGGGTGGTCAGCCTTCAGGCGGCCTACCACGCTGCCGTGCAACGTGTTCAGGTATAGACGTCATTTTCCTAGCCTCCGCCGCGCCGTTGTTCTCTCATTCCTGATCACTGTGTTCTGGGCTCCCTTCGGGTGGGGGCTGGAGGCGAACGCGGTCCGCCCGTTGCTGACCGGTCCACTCAGCAGTCTCAAGACCCTTCTCCCTGCCGGCTCGCACATGCTGATCGAGACCAAAGCCATCGAGGCTTTTCTCGACGAGTTGGACGGAGCCCCGCCCGATTGGGCCACGGTCTATGGGCATGGCCACCACGATCCGGGCCATGACGATCGCCTGTTCAATCTAAACCGTGAGCGCGATGCGAAACGGGAGGGGAACCCTACCCTTGGCTGGCTGGTGACCTTCGTCTGGCCCGGCGAGCTCTCCGGCTACGATCCGAAGACCGGTGGGTTCAGCGTGGCGATGGGACCGAAGTTCAATCCCACGCGCTGGGGAGTGGTCCGTTTCAAATTTGAGGACCTGCCGTCAAATCTCACCGCGGTGCCGAACCCTAGCCGACGCACCAAGCTGCGGAAGCAGTTCGAGAAAGAGCAGAAGATAGAGGTGCATGTGGTGATGACCGGCCGGCTCATTCCCACGGAATCCATCGTCTACGACTTTTCCCACGACCAAGAAGGTCTGGGCCTCATCATGCCGGTTGTGAGGATCGAGCGAGTGGATTACTTGCTGGTGAGATGACTGTCATGTGGTAAGTGGGCCCGTAAGCCTGGCTGCAGTCAGAACGTCGATACGCCCTTGCTGCTCCCTTTCGGACCTGTCCGCGCAAACGGTGCTAGCTCAATCTGCCCCTATGTTTGAGCCACGATTTCCTAATGGCCCCTTCCCGTCGTATGCCCCTTTGGCGGTATTGCCACAGGATCACATCAGACATACCATCTCCTATATTGACTCGTGTGGAGATAAAACTGATGCGTGAGCTGCCGAAGAATCAAGAGATCAGATGCTGTGCCGGGCTCGGTCCTCATGCCTGCGGGTCTCCCCGGGCAGAGCAACGCTGCTTCGGTCGGTTCATGCGAGGTGCCGTCCTCCTGTCCATGGGCATGCTGCTTGTCGGATGTTCCACCCGCGTGGAATACTTGACCGATGATGTCTTTCCCGCGCGAGACATCCAGGCATCGGTCGAATGGCTGGAGGCAGAGCCGAACCGGCCGTACCTTGAGCTGGCCCGTATCACGGTGAGTCAGACGTTTGCCGGCGAGGAACGGCTTCGGCAGATGGTTCTCGCTCGAGCGCAAGCTCTGGGCGCTGATGCGGTGTTGGACGACGGCGTGACTCGTGAAGTAACTCCAGGCGCGCCCCCATACTACGAACCGGCGCTCTTGGGTTTGGAAAGTCCCTACTATGAAGCCGGGCTGCTGGGTCCCAAGGGGGCTGCCTTTGGTCTCTACGGCTATGGCTGGTACAGCCCCTTCTCGTCGAATCCGTTCATTTTGACCCAGGGAGCGACTGATCAACCCAGAGTGGCCAAGTCCTTGTCCGCTGTGGCTATTCGGTATCAGCCGGAGTCGCGTGGGAACGGGAAGCCGTGAGACGCGCTCGCTGAACCTTCGGTAGGTCGTCTGTTCCTGGGAATTCAGTAGGCATCCTTCGCGCAGCGGATGCCGGCGCCGCTGGGGCGGTCGTCGGGGAGGCCGTAGTCGCGGTCGGTTGTGCGGAGGCTTTTCCCCCCTTTGATCCATGAGCCGCCGCGCAAACCCTTCAGCAGCTTGCCGTTGGGGCCTTGTGGGTCTGACAACGGCGCGTTGAGATACGAATAGGGCTCGTACCAATCCGACACCCACTCAGCCACGTTCCCCGCCATATCCAGCAGTCCGTAGGGGCTGACGCCATCCGGGAAGCTGCCGACGGGTTTCGTCAGTACTTCGCCGTTGATTCCCTGTTCGCGTGAGACGCGCGCGCCCTCGCCGGTTTTCCAGAATCCGTTAAACTGCTCGATGCTCTCGAAATTGATCGTCCGCTCCGCCCAATAAGCTGCGCTGTTCGCCTTGCCTCGATCCCACTTGTTGCCCCAGGGGTAGCGGCGGCCGTCGGTGCCGCGCGCCGCTTTTTCCCATTCGGCCTCAGTCGGAAGCCTGGCTCCGCGCCAGCGGCAGTAGGCCAGGGCATCAATCCAACTTACGTTGACGACCGGATGCTGGGCGATGGCGGGAAAGAGCAATCCGTGGGGCCAGAGCGTGACGCGTGGATTGTCATTGGCGGGTGGCCGATGGCCTGTGGCTTCGACGAATCGCGCATAGGCGGTGTTCGTCACTTCCGTCCGATCCATCAGGAAGGCGCTGACGAAGACCTTGCGCTGGGGACTCTCGTCGGAGAAGCCCTCGCCGCCGGCGGGGCTGCCCATGAGGAATTCCCCGGCGGGGATCAGAACCATGTTGTCAGTTAACGAAGAGCCGATAGCTGATGGCTGATAGCTGATGGCCGGGAAAACAAGAGCGAATAGCTGATAGCTGATGGCGATGAAAAGGAAGAGCAGCGAAAGAGCTGGGAGCTGATGGCTGGTGGCGTCCGCTAGCTTTTCTTGATCCCGCAGGCGCGGGCGACGGCGTCGCGATAGCGGAGCCACAGATGGAGTGATGTGGTGAGGCACGTGAGGATAGCCTGCTGCCGACGGCGTTCCGTGACGTGATCCAGGACCATGGCATAGGCGTCGTGACGATGTCCAGCCTCGACCTTCTGGTGGGCGCGGATGAGGTCCATGCCGTCGGGCGAGAGCCCTTGATACTGAACCAGCGGGTGGCGGCGACTCAGCTCCTCGATCTCGTCCGCG
>JACRLS010000182.1 GCA_016235225.1 Nitrospirota bacterium
GAATACGATGAGATGGTCATCGTCAAGGACATCGATTTCTTCTCCATGTGCGAACATCACATGCTCCCGTTCTTCGGCCGCTGCCACGTGGGATATCTACCCAACAAGAAAGTCGTCGGGCTCAGCAAAATCCCTCGGATCGTGGACCTGTTCAGCCGACGGCTCCAAGTCCAGGAGCGGCTGACCGTCCAGATTGCCGACGCGCTGCAGTCTCAGCTCAAGGCGCACGGCGTGGGCGTCGTCATGGAAGCCCGGCACCTCTGCATGATGATGCGGGGTGTGGAGAAGCAGAACACCATCGCCGTCACCAGCGAAATGCGCGGCGCGTTCCGCAGCCAGCAGACCACCCGCACGGAGTTTCTGAAACTGATTAGACGGGGCAGCGTGGGGGATGGGGATTAAGATTCAGTGCTGAGTGCTGAGTAACGAGTGCTGAGACACGAAGCGGAGACAAATCCTTCTTCACTGAATCCTCTGCAAGAATTCCAGAAGCGCCGCGTTGAACGCTTCCGGCTGCTCGAGGCTGCTCAAATGTCCGGCGGCTGGGATCACCGCCAGCCGTGCGCCGGCAATCCCCTCCGCAATCCGACGGTTCTCATCGGGCGTCGTCAGTCCATCCTGTTGGCCGACTATCACCAGTGTCGGGCAGCGAATGCCGGCGAGTTGGCCTGTGGAGTCGGGGCGTTCCGCGATGGCCATCAAGTCTCCGGCGATCCCGGTCACGGGCGTGCTGTGAATGATCGCCCGGACCTGTTCCACCAACTCGGGCCTGGTTTGTGACCCCGAGGCCAGCAACTTTGGCACCATCTCATCAGCCACGACCGAGGCACCCAGCGTGTGGGCGCGTTGGGCCAACTGGAATCGCCAGGTGACCTGTTCCGGCTTGTCCGCCTCTGCCCGAGTGTCGGCAAATACCAGGGCCTTGATGCGTTCCGGATAATTCCGGTGAAAGGCGAACAGAATGTAGCCGCCCATCGAGAGGCCGATCAGCACGGCTTGTTGAACGGCGAGATGGTCGAGTAGGGCTCGGAGGTCCTCCGAATAGTGCCACAGTGGCGCGTCCGACTCGCCGTGTCCTCGCAAGTCAAGGGCGATGACCCGATATCGGGACGCCAGTGCCGCACGTTGGGGCGTCCACATCCGGCGATTCATCGGGAACGCGTGCAGGAACACCAGGGGCGTGCCCAGCCCCTCATCGTCATACGCCAGTTGAATTCCGTTGATCGTGGCCTTCATGGCCCTCCCGCGATGCGGTTTTGGTAACACAGCGATGCCGACCAGTCAATGATCGGTTTGCGATCGGTTTGCGAGGGTGGCACGCTTCCAGGTAGAATCCGTCTCACCTACGTATGTCTGTGCAAGGGGAACCTCAACCAGATCTCTTTCGCTCCGAGCCGGCCGGAGGGGCGGGGCCGGCCCCCGACGCACCCCTGGCCGAACGGATGCGGCCGGCCGACTTCGACGAATTCGTCGGACAGGAGGCCGTGGCGTCACCGGATCGTCCGTTGCGTCGCGCCATCGAGGCCGACAGGTTGTCCTCTGTCATTCTCTGGGGGCCGCCAGGAACCGGGAAGACCACCCTCGCCCGGATTATCGCGCGCCGCACCAAGGCCGATTTTGTCTTCTTCTCCGCGGTCACCGGCGGGATCCCTGAACTCCGGACGATCATCAAGACGGCGGAGCAGCGGCGGCAGGTGGACGGGCGGCGCACCATCCTGTTCGTCGACGAAATCCATCGATTCAACAAAGCGCAACAGGACGCCTTTCTCCCCCATGTGGAACAGGGGACCGTGATCCTCCTGGGCGCCACGACCGAAAACCCTTCCTTTGAAGTGATTTCGCCTCTCCTGTCGAGGGCTCTCGTGGTCGTCCTGACGCCCCTCTCGGACGAAGCGATGGGGGCCATTCTGGACCGGGCGCTCTCAGACGAGCGACGGGGGCTGGGCCTGAGACGGGTCGAGGTGGCGGCGGAAACCAGGCAGCGGCTGATCGCGTTCGGCAACGGAGACGCCAGGGCTCTGTTGACGGCGTTGGAGTTTGTGGTGACGCACACGCCGCCGGGGCCGGACGGGCGCGTGCGATTGGACGACGCGGCCTTCACGGCCGCTCTTGCGAAGAAAGCCCTCCGGTACGATCAGGCGGGAGAAGAGCACTACAACCTGATCTGAGCCTACATCAAGAGCCTGCGGGATTCGGACCCGGACGGAGCGCTGTATTGGCTGGCGCGGATGATCGAAGGGGGGGAAGACCCGAAGTTTATCGCTCGGCGTATGGTCATCTTCGCCTCGGAAGATGTCGGCAACGCGGACCCGACCGCTCTCCTCGTGGCGACAGCCGTGTTTCACGCGGTTGAAGCCGTCGGGATGCCCGAGGCGCAGATCAACCTCGCACAGGGGGCCACGTACCTGGCGACGAGGCCCAAGGACAATGCGTCCTATGCCGGTCTTCTGGACGCGGCGCGCGATGCCCGCGAGCATGGCAACTTGGCTGTGCCGCTCCCTCTTCGCAACGCGGTCACGTCGTTGTTGCGGGACATCGGATATGGCAAGGGATACCGCTATGTGCACGACGATCCGTCGGCGCAATCCGAGCAGACCCATCTTCCTGATCCGCTCAAGGGAAAGCGGTACTATCGTCCGAAGAAGCCATAAGATTCAATAGGTTAAGCCGTCCTCTGGTCGTTGAAATACCCTGTTGGACAATGACGTGCATTCAGCTATACTTCGCAAGCGACGCAACCCCGTAGGACGTTCATGGCTATCACGCATCTACCAGGCCGCACCGATGATCGGCGCCGACATGCGCGGATTACGTTGGTCGGTTCGGCGCTGATTACGCCGAACGGCAACTCGAAGAGGGCCTTTGCGGCGGTTCTCGACAACGCCAATCGACTGGGTGGCGGCTTTCACGGAAAGGGCGCGCTGGACAGCAACGAGAACGTGGTTGTTTCGCTGGCGTTCCTGGACCACGGGGGAAAGGAACAACAGGAGAAGCTCTCCGGACGTGTGGCGTGGGTGAAATCCTGGGAGAAGGGCTACCTGATCGGCGTCGTGTGGGATCAGATCGTGACGAAAGAGAAAAACCCCTGGCTCTATTCCTATCTGGACGAGACGCTCAAAGAGAAAGCCTAGCCGGCCACCGCAAGCTTCTTCTTCACGTTCTCGAGTTCCTCCGCCAACCGCTCCCATTGCGCCGTCAGCCGTCCAAGGTCCCGCTTCCAGCGGTCCTGTTCCAGGTGCAGGTCATTCCATCGCGCAAAATTTTGATAGAGCACCGGATCCGCCAGTTCGCGATCCCGGTCTTTGATACGGGTTTCGATCGCCGCCACGTCGCTCTCCGCGCGGCTCACCTGTTTCTCCAGCCGGGCCTGCGTTTTTGAAAGTTCACGGCGGTCTCGACCGTGTCCTGATTTGTCCGGCGGTGGAGCCGCGACCGGTTCTTTCCGCGGCGCCGTCTCCTTCGGCGCGTCCCGTCGTCGATTTCCACCACTCTCGTCGCGATCCGCATCAAAAAGGTGGGGTCGTGGGAAATAAACACGATCGTGCCGGGAAAATCGATCATAGCGTCCGTGAGCACGTTGACCGACGCAGGATCCAGATGATTCGTCGGCTCGTCGAGCAGGAGGGTGTTCGCGGGCTCGACCAGCATCCGCGCGAGCGCGACGCGATTGCGTTCGCCGCCGCTCAGGGCTTTGATCGGCTTTTTCTGGTCCGGTCCGGAGAAAAGAAACGCGCCGGCCAGTCCGCGCAGAAAGTTCGTCTCGGCGTGATTGGAGATCTCAGCCAGCGAATCGAGGATCGTATGCTCCGGATTCAGCGTATCGGCCTGGTGCTGGGCGAAGTAGTGGACCGTCACGCCGTGGCCGAGCGTCCGCGTGCCCTTCTCGAACTCCAGCACGCCGGCGAGCATCTTCAATAGGGTGCTCTTCCCGGCGCCGTTCTCTCCCACGAGGGCCACGCGCTGGCCGCGCTCGACCCGAAAATCCAAATTCCTGTAGATGATCTTCTCGCCGTATTGCTTGTCGATGTTGCGGAGTTCGAACACATGGCGGCCGCTGGCCGGCGGCTCAGGAAACTTGAAGCGCACACGTTTGGGGTCGCGCGTCAACTCGATGCGTTTGACCTTCTCCAATTGCTTGATGCGGGACTGGACCTGGCTGGCCTTGTTCGCTTGATAGCGAAAGCGATCGATAAAGGTCTGGACACGGGTGATTTCCTTTTCCTGCCGTTTCGCGGCGGAGCTTTCCTGGGCATCCACGGCCGCCCGCCACTCCAGAAACGTGGAGTAGTTGCCCCGGCATTCGCGGATGCGGTGGTTGTGGATTTCCCAGATGTGCGTGGTGATCTGGTCGAGAAAGCGGGTGTCGTGGCTGATGAGGAGGATGGTCATGCCGGACTTCAGGAGGAACTGTTCAAACCAGGTCTGCGTCGGTCTGTCCAAGTGGTTCGTCGGCTCATCGAGCATCAGCACGTCGGGGTTCGACAGCAACAACGACGCGAGGGCGACGCGCATGCGGTAGCCGCCGGAGAGATTCTCAACCGGACGGGCGAAATCCGCCTCGCTGAATCCGAGTCCGGAGAGAATGCGCTTGGCTTCGTGCTCGGGATACTCGTTGCGGTGCGCGGCGTCCAGGACAGTCTTCCCCGACAGGAGTTCGAGTTCTTGCGGGAGGTAGCCGATCCGCAGGCGTGGGCGTTTCCGGATCGTCCCCTTGTCGGGTGATTCTTCTCCGAGGATCATGCGGAGCAGGGTGGTTTTCCCCGCGCCGTTCGGGCCTACCAGGCCGGTCCTGGTCTGCGGGCGGAGATGAGCCCAGGCATTCTGGAGCAGAATTCGGGGGCCGTATTGTTTACTGACGTCTTCGATCTGCAGCATAGGCTATGGGCCAAAGGCTATAGGCAATGGGGACCCGATGTAAATCGATCGGCGAGAGCTTGGAAACAACGAGTTATGGAGTAATGGGAGAAGCGACGTGCGAAGTGAGTTTATGACGTCGAAGCTGGAGTGGCGTTCTGAAACACTTCCTCCTGCCTATAGCCCATTGTCTATGTCTATCGCCTCTCACCTGCCGCAAGAATTGGTGGAGCTGGCCGGGATTGAACCGGCGACCTCGTGAATGCCATTCACGCGCGCTCCCAACTGCGCCACAGCCCCACCCGGAGGAAGTAACG
>JACRLS010000183.1:0-2234 GCA_016235225.1 Nitrospirota bacterium
CGATCAAGCAAATCGAAGATATCGAGAAACGCCTTGCCGCGATGCTCGGACGGCCGCTGGCCGTTCGTGAGGGGGGCAAAGAGGCGATGACGGTGGCGGAATGGTCGCCCCTTGTCGATATCACCGAGGATGAGAAAGAATATCTCATTAAAGCTGAGTTACCCGAGGTCAAGAAAGAGGATGTGAAACTCACGGTCCAGGATGAGGTGTTGAGCATCTCGGGAGAACGGAAGTACGAGAAAGAAGAAAAAGGGAAGAAGTACCATCGTGTGGAACGCGCCTATGGCAGCTTTGTGAGGAGCTTCACGCTGCCTGAAGATGCCGATGGCACGAAGGTGGCCGCCGAATACAAAGACGGCGTGTTAAAGGTCCACCTTCCGAAGTCAGAGAAAGCCAAGCCAAAGAGTATCGAAGTCAAGGTCGCATGAGTCGAAGGTCAAGGCTCAGGTTGAGGTTGAGGTGAAAGAGGAAAGAGAGTGGTTGCGCGCAGCTCAGCCTGAACCTCAGCCTCAACCTTCTTCAAAGGGAGGGCGCCATGATTCGCCACCCCCACTATCTCGAAGTCCCATGGGATTTTCACCCGGCGGGAGATTCCCACAAGCATGAGCGACATGTGTGGTGGATTGTCATGGCGCTCCTCTTGGCGGCTCTCTGTCTCATCGGTATCGGCCTCACGGGTGGAATTGCGGAATAGCTGGGCCTGCTCCATGAACAACCGCAAGGTGAAGATATGCTCTTAGTGAATCGAGAAGAGGCCGGACGCCTGTTGGCCGACCGGCTCGTGTCCTATCGAAGAGATCCCTCTGCGCTGATCCTCGCGCTCCCCCGTGGTGGAGTCCCGGTGGGGTATATGATCAGCTTGGCCCTCCACCTCCCTCTCGATGTGTTCATCACGAGGAAGCTGGGGGCCCCTGGGAATCCCGAATTTGCGATCGGGGCGGTCGCGGAAACGGGGACCGTGTTTTTCAATCCCCAGGCTCAGGACATTCTGGCTGCCTTGCACGCCCAGCCGCAGTACCTGAACACCATCATCGAGCGGGAACGTCGTGAAATCGCGAGGCGGCAGACGGCGTACCGCGGGGGGCAGGCGCTCCCTTCGCTCGCGCAACGCACCGTGCTCCTCGTGGACGACGGCGTGGCCACCGGCGCGACGTTCTTCGCCTCCGTCGAGGCCGTGAAAGCGCAGAATCCTCACCGGCTGGTGGCTGCCGTTCCCGTCGGACCGGTGGACACCCTTCGCCTGCTGCGGAGCCAGGTGGACGAGTTGGTGGTCCTGCAGACCCCCGAGTTTTTTGAGGCCGTGGGAAACCACTACGAAGACTTTGAACAGGTCGGCGACGAGGCGGTACAGCATTATCTCAAGCTCGCTGCTGAGGCCCTTCGCCACAACAAGCCGAGCGCACCCCTGGCCCATGCCTGACCGGAACAGGGGCCGATCAACTCAACAGGGAGGGACCGTGATGACCGTTCCAGAGACGACGCCTGCGAGACGAGCGACGCAGCGCACGCGCATGGTTCAAGAAGTGCGACACGACACGTACAAGCTCCGGGGCAAACTGAAGGAGCCGACCGTCTGCCGCACGTGCGGCGCGGTGTTTCATAAAGGCCGATGGACATGGGGCAAGAAACCGGCCGGGGCCTCGGCTACGACCTGCGCCGCCTGCGCGCGCACCCATGATCGCAATCCCGCGGGCCTCTTGACCGTGAAGGGACCCTATGCGCGCGAACACCGCCGGGAACTGCTGAATCTGGCCCGTCGTGAAGAGCGAAAGGCCAATAGTGAACATCCCTTTTCGCGCATCATGACCATTGAGGAGGCCAAAGACGGATTTGTCGTGCAGACCACGGACACGCACCTCGCCAGACGGATCGGGGAGGCCTTGCATCATGCTCACGACGGAACCTTCACGTTCCGGTATCGGGAGGCCGCGGCACTTTTACGCGCATTCTGGAAGCGATAGGGCACCCATGGAGATGACGCCCCTCATTCGCTCATCATGGTCGACGATGCCGGCCCTGTGGGTGGTCGGGCTCTTGCTCGCGCCCGCCGGTACGGCGGCGAGCCCCCTCGTCCGGACCGTCTCCGGTGACGTCGAGGCGGTCAATCTCGCCGCCGCTCCTCAGGTCATCGTCGTGAAAGTCATCCTGCCCACGAAGGAAGACATGATCGTAGGGGCGACGGTCGCCCCTGACGTGCCGATCACGCGAGGCAAGAAACGGGCGAGCCTGGCTGA
>JACRLS010000183.1:2344-11873 GCA_016235225.1 Nitrospirota bacterium
CTGGATAGGCTTTCTCCCGCTGATGCTTGGATGTGCCCGACAGGTCACCGGCGGAGCAGCCCATCAGCAACTTGTGACGCCGGCCCAGGCTCCAGAGCCCCGGCTTCCCGAACCGATCGCGGCCACACGGGTTGAACCTTCTCCACCAGCTCCGATGGTTCCTTCTCCAACCACTACGGCGGAAACTCCGCAGAGTCCTGAAGCTGCGCGGGTCCCGCCGGCGGAGTTTGCACCGCCCGCCGCGGCCATCGCCCCGCTCGAAGGACACAAGCCGGAACTCGTCCCCCCGCCCGCAGTTACCGCCCCGGCAACTGGACCAGAAGAGCGAGTGACCGAGGTGATGCCACCTCCTCTCATGCCGACGCCACCCCCTCCTGCCCAGCCGACTATGCCGGCGACTAGCGTCGCTGCGACAACGTTGTCGGACGTGTACTTCGACTACGACCAGTTTACCCTGAGAACCGAGACCCTCACCGCACTCGAGAACGACGCCCGTCTTCTGCAAGACGGACTTACAGGTCCCATCGTGATCGAGGGGCATTGTGATGAGCGGGGGACCCATGCCTACAACATGGTGTTGGGAGAACGTCGAGCACAGGCCGTCCAGCGGTACCTGAAAGACCTTGGCATCTCGAGCGACCGGCTCCAGATCGTCAGCTACGGCAAAGAACGGCCTTTCTGCAAGGAACACAGCGAGGCCTGCTGGCAGGAGAATCGACGCGCGCACTTCTCACCGCGCTGAATTCAGCGCACGGACTCTGGCACAAGGGCCCTCAAGACAGAGCATCGACGGCGAATTCACCATCTCTTCCATCTCGTACGGAGGGAAGCACCATGAAAATCAAAGAAATCATGACGAGTCCTGTTCAAACGTGCGAACCAGGGACCAACTTAGCCGCTGCCGCGTCGATGATGTGGGACAGCGATTGCGGGGCGTTGCCGGTGGTCGACCATGATGGTAAAGTCGTCGGCATGATCACCGACCGGGATATCTGCATGGCTGTCGTGACAAAACGGCGACTGGCCTCCGACATCACCGTGTGGGAAACCATTACGGGGAAGGTTTACTCCTGTACGGCCGATGATGACGCGAAGGATGCGCTGCTCCTCATGAAACGGGAGCGGGTGCGGCGGCTGCCCGTCGTCGCTCAAAACGGGATATTGCAAGGGGTCGTGGCCATGAACGACTTCGTGCTGCGGGCAGAAGAGCCCAAGGGCACCCGAGCGCCCGACTTGTCCTATCGCGACGTCATGGAGGCTCTGAAGTCGATTAGCGGGCATCGGATCCTGGTCGGCATCTAGGAGACAGGCTCAGGTTGAGGTCAAGGTTCAGAGGAGAATCGTGGAGATCTGTCTATCACAACGTCTCCCCTCAACCTCAGCCTTAACCTCAACCTGTATATGGCATGTATCGCAAAGTGCTGGCCTTTGATTTCGATGGCACGGTGGCCGTGGACGGCGTCGTCCCGCCGGATGTGGAATCCGCGCTGGAGCAATGCCGCCTGACCGGCCACTCGCTGTTCCTCGTGACCGGGCGGCGATTCGAGACCGTCCCCCTCGGAAGCCTGGCCGAGCTGTTCACCGGGATCGTCTGGGAAAACGGCGCGGTGCTGGTCCACACCGCGAGCGGCGAATTGTATTTTCCGTTTGGGCTGCTGCCGCCGAACCTGACCAAGGCGTTGGAAGAGGCCAAGATACCCATCGAACGCGGGATGGCCATTGCCGCCACGTGGTCGCCCCACGATCAGACGGTGTGGCAGGTCCTGAGCACGCACGGAGGCGGGGCCTCCGTGGACTACAACAAGGGCGCCGTGATGATCACCCCCATGGGCACGTCGAAAGGAGCCGGGCTGGAACGGCTCTTGACCATTTGCGGACTGTCACCGCGCAATGTCGCCGCCTTCGGCGATGCCGAAAATGATCTCTCCATGCTGAAACTGGCTGAAGTGGCGGTGGCCGTCAACGACGCCGTGCCCGCCGTTCGAGACATGGCGGACGTGGTCGCGAGCGAGCCTGGACCTCGAGGCGTGCTGGAAATTCTCCGGCAATATCCGCTCGGCGAACGCTATTGCGACGTGCCCCTTCACCGGGAACGGCCGATCGCGCTCGGTCAAAGCGAAGAAGGCAGCCAGGTGACCGTCCCCGCCTCGCGCTTGGCCGGATGCAACCTCGGCGTGTTCGGGGATTCGGCGACCGGCAAATCATGGATGGTGGGTCTGCTCGCGGAGGGCTTGCACCACGAAGACTACCAGGTGCTCCTGATCGATCCCGAAGGGGATTTCGGCGTCCTGCGCGCGCTCCCGCGGTTTGTCGTGATCGAGGGAGATCGCTCGTCGTTGCCGGCGCCGTCCGCGGTCGTGTCGTTGCTCGACGCGGCCTCGGTCTCCGTGGTGCTCGACCTGAGCCGGTACCCCCCCCACCTGCGCGCCAGCTATGTCGCGGATCTGTTACGGACCCTGCGTCCCTTGCGCCACCGGAAATACCGGCCCCACTGGATCGTCATCGAGGAGGCGCAACAGTTTCTGCTTCCCGACGGCGACGTCACTGCTGCCGTCATCCCCTGGCTGAAGGACGGGGGGTGGGCCTTCGTGTCCTATCGGCCCGATCGGATGGAGGCCACTGTCCTCCAGAGCCTCCATCAGCTCTTGCTCACGCGCCTGACCGAACCGGAAGCCCTGCGCGCTCTCCAGACCCATTGCAAGGACTGCAGTGTCGATGACGCGAAGAGCGCCATCCTTCCACCCGGGAATGCCATGCTCTGCGGTGGAACCGTCGTGCAATTGCGTCCGGCGATGCGCCGCGTGCCGCATGTGCGTCATCTCTACAAGTACCTGGATTCTCCCCTCCCGCCGGGAAAGCGCTTTTGGTTTCGTGACGAGCGCGGCGGGATCGGCGCGGAAGCGGCGAGTCTGTTCGAGCTCCTTCAACTGATTCCGACGCTCCCGATCCAGAGTCTCGAGTATCACGACCGGCGCCAGGATTTCTCCCGCTGGTCGGAGCACACCCTCGGCGATATCGCCTTGGCGGCCCGCCTTCGGAAGCTCTCCAACCGGCAACTCAGCGGGCATGAACTGCGCGAGGCGCTCCGCAACACGCTGGCGGTCCACTATGCCGAGATCGAAGGACGACGGTAACGGGGGGTGCGCCCCCACGACATTTTCAAGGGAGGATTCCGATGATGACTGAGCATCTGTTCCGTAGCTGTTTCATCTTCACGATGGTCGGCCTGGCCACCCTCCTCTCCGTGACCAGCGACGCAGAGATTTCCCGGAACGTGGCAGAGGAACAACGGATCGAGATCATCGTGCGTGAGTATCAATTCCTCTTGAGTCAACCGACCCCGATTCACCTGCACACGCCGACCGTGGTCATCATTCGCAATCAGGACATCGTCCGGCACGGGTTCACCTCACAGATGCTGGTCAACATGTTGGTCCATGCGGAAGGCGAAGGGATCCTGAGCTACGGGAAGGGTATCGAAGGTTTCTATGTGGATCCGGGGAAAACCCTCGTGATCCGGTTTACGACGGAGAGGACCGGCAATTACTCATTCCGGTGCGATCTGCATCCACAGATGTGCTCCTGGGCATGGCCGGCTGGTGGTACCACGGCACCGCGCCTCAGGTCGCTGCCACAGTCGAGATCTTGCCCGGTACGACCTTGGAAGCCGACGAGGAGACGGTCAAGTCGATTCTCGCCACCTTTGAGAAGGCGGAAGAAGCGCTCACGGCACGAGATATCGATGGAATCATGGCGATCTATTCCAGGGACTACAACTACCATGGCCTCAGCAAGTCCGACATGCGGCGCATTTGGGAAAGCTTGTTCGCCAACCACCGGGATCTCTCGACCACTCATCTGTTTTCCCGCATCGTGGTGACAGGCCCTCGCAGCGCCCCCATCGCAGAGGTCGTATGCAACGGTGCACTCTTTGCCCGATCTGATATCACCGTGCAAAAGACCGCGATCGACAGTTGGTACGGGGAGAGCCATTATCTTGCGAAGGAAGATGGGACGTGGCGCATTCGAGGCAACTCGGGAGAACGGGCGAGGGCCTTGCAGTTCGGCACGGCGCCTCATCCGCTGTTCTGAAGCAGAGCGGAGCCGATAGCTGATGGCTGATAGCGGGAGGGTTGAAAAGATGCGTATCGTCATTGCCGTTGATTGGTCGGACCAAGCCTTTAACGCGGTGCAGGAGGCCACGCGCCTCTTTGCTCCAACCGAGGTGACGCTCGTCCATGCGGTGAACCTCGGATTCCTGGAACATCCCGTGGTGGCGCAGGCGATGAACCTCCAGGGGTATGACGAGTTCCGTCGGGCCATGAAAGAGTCCGGCGAGCAATTGTTGGACCGGACCGCCGCGCTGATTCCTGCACAGGTGCCACAGGTACGACGCCTGTGCGAATGCGGCTCTCCGGCCACCATCGTCATCGAGGCGGCCCGCGCAGCCTCGGCCGACCTGATCGTCATGGGACCGCGAGGCCGTGGGCGGGTCTCGGAGGCGTTGTTGGGAAGTGTGTCCCATCGCGTCCTCCTCCACTCCTCCTGCTCCATGCTGCTGGTCAAACGACCCATGGAATCCCCACGGCGCATGCTCGTCGCCGTTCAGCACCGTGACGACGCCGCGCGCATCGTGCGTTGGCTGGCCGCGCATCCGTTTACAAAGCCGGTCGAGTTCACCCTGCTCCATGTCGTTCTTCCGCCGATGGTGCCCGACGGGATCGCCGTGCCTCAATTGGAGCAGTGGCACCGCACCGCGCTGCAAGCCGGTCATGATCTTGTGCAGGAGACGGCCGAGAAGCTGAAAACCACCGGCCACGCCGTGACCACCCAGGTGCTGACCGGTGACCCACCCGACCTGGTGGCGGGCGAGGCCGAGAAATATGACCTCCTGATCGTCGGCTCCCACAGCCGCACCGGTGTCGAACGTGTCCTTCTGGGGAGCGTCTCACACACCCTCACGCATTTCACACCCAATCCCATCCTGATCATCCGCGCATGAGGAGGCGATGGCGAGGCCGGGACCAGGACAGGGCCATCGTCTTTTCGTCCCTGCTTGCCGTCATGACCGCGGCGCCGCTGCTCTTCCTCATGGGGTGCGCCGGGCCCCTGAGGCAGTGGGGATCCGAGACGTCCCTCGTGTCTCGTGCGCCCGGTTTTGACCCGGCCCTCTTGAGTCAGCGGCGGATCGCCGTCCTGAACGCCCTCGTGGGCTTTGGGTATGAAGGGTTCAGTCACCAGGTTTCCCGTTCCCTGTCCCGCACGTTGCGCGAAGGGCACAACGCGACTTCTGTGTTGTCTCCCCAAGACACGATCAGCCGGATCAATCAGGCCGGGCTCGCGAAAGACTATACGGACCTGGTCGGCGCCTACATGCAGAGCGGCGTGCTGCCGCATGAAGGGTTACGACGTATTGGCGAGGCGTTGATGGTGGATTACGTCTTCCAGCCGATCATGGCCTCCTTTGAACAATCGGTCTGGGAGCGATTCTCATTCCTCGGGGTCCGGCTCTTTCAGACCCGCGTCTCGGTCCTGCGGCTGTCGGTCCAGCTCTGGGAGACGAGGACCGGCGCGATCGCGTGGGAATCGTCCGGAGAAGCCACGCTGGCCGGCGAAGATGTGCGTGAGTACCGGATTCCGTTTGAAGACATTGCCCATCGCCTGTGGGGTCAGATTCTGAAAGACCTCGCGCCCGCCCCGGCGGCCCCATAACGTGGACACCATGGACGCCCCCCCGCTTATTCGCATCGACAAGGGCGCCTGCTCGGTGGTGTGTGCCTATGACGTGGGACGGTGGGTGGATCTCGATAAGGCGGAAGGACGGATCACCGCGAGCAAAGAGCGCGGCCGCATCAAGCACAAGAGACGGGCCCCGCCCTATTTCGATTACAGCCCGGCCCCGTTGCGTGTCACCGTCGAGGGGGATGCCTTGACGATCGGCCGGTTCCGCACGAACGCGGCGGTCGAGCTTCTTCTCTATGATTTCGCCGCGGTCACCGTGACCTATGCCATCCCGCTGGAGTGCGACTTTGCCGAGTTGCGGACGTTGAGTCTCGACCTCTACGAAAATGAATTCCTCCTGGCCGATGCTCGCCGCCGCGTCGAGGATCTTCTCGCTGTTGTCGACGTCACCGTGGAGCGACCCGAGATCGCCGCCACGGTGGAGAGCTATGCGATTTTCCTGATCGAGGCTTCGACTCCGCCCTATGCGGGCGAGGCCCTGGTGAAAGCTCATCGACAGGACATCGCCCAGATTCTGCGCTCGGAGGCGGATCCGCTCGCCGACCAGGAAGTCCGAGACGCCACGGCCCAGCGGATCTCGTTCGGGCCCGACGATCTGGCGCTGATCGACTGGAACGCCGCCCTGATCTTCGGCCAGGAGATGGACGACGTGCGCGCTGTGTTAGAATTTGCCAACGTCGAGCTCCTGGAGATGCGACTCCTTGATCAGCAATTGGACGCCGCCCTCGATCAAGCCTATGACGCGCTCACCAAGCGCGTGGCGGAGCGATTGCCTCTGCCGGGCACGTTCCATTCGGACGTGCGTCGCATCGGCCGATTGCAAGTGGACAGCGCGATTCTGTTTGAGCGCGTCACCAACACATTGAAACTGATCGGCGACCAGTATCTCGCCCGAGTCCATCGGCTGGCCTCCCAACGGTTTCACCTGGAATCCTGGGACGCCGGCATCACAAGAAAACTGCAAACGTTGGACAGCATCTACGGCAAAATGAGCGATCGGGCCGCGACCCGGCGCATGGAGTTGCTCGAATGGATTATCATCGCCTTGATCGCCATTTCCATCATCGTGTCGTTTCTCCCGAGTCCGTTGAGCCATTGACCGGTCTTCGCCGGACGTTCGACGCATGAGCCAGAATCCCCCAGTTCCTGTGGTCCCGGAGGCGTCTGGTCGTCCACCAGCCGGACCGGCGATCCTGCGCGACGGGACGACCACGATCATCCGTCCGGCTCAGCTCGCCGATGAAGCCGCGCTCCAGGACTTCTTCTCACATCTGTCGCCCGTGGCACGACAGTTCCGGTTTTTCTCTCAGGCCCCTCCCTCCCGGCAGGAGATTGCCTCTCTCTGTGACACCTCTCAGCCGCACACGAAGCAGACCCTCCTGGCCTCTCGGTTCATCGACGACGGCCTGCACATCATCGGCGTCGGATCCTACGCCGCCAGGGACACAAGGACGGCTGAGGTATCGTTCGCGGTGGCCGACGAGTTCCAGGCGAAAGGGCTCGGCACGCTGCTGCTGGAGGCCATTGCCATGCTGGCCGTTCGCCACGGCTTTGTCCGATTGTGGGCGGTGACGCAGGCCGACAACGTCGCCATGCGCGAGGTGTTCCAGGGGTCCGGCTATGAGCTCTCCGAGCGCCTTGGGAACGGCCGCATGGAGGTGGAACTGTCTGCGCTCCCCACCACGTCCAGTGTGGCGCGCAAAGACGTCCGGGACCGCATCGCGACCGTCGCCTCCTTGCGTCCCTTCTTTCACCCCCGTTCCGTCGCAGTCATCGGGGCGTCCCGCGATCCCGCTCATATCGGCCACCGATTGCTGGACACGCTGCTCGACTCCCGTTTCCAAGGCGACGTCTATCCGGTGAACCCGAACGCCACTGAGATTCAGGGACTCCGGGTCTGGCCCTCCCTTCGCGACATCGCCGGCCCGGTCGAGCTGGCCATCATTGCCGTGCCCGCCAGCGCGGTCATGGCGGTCGTCCACGATTGCACCGCGAAAGGCGTTCGGGCGCTCGTGGTCATCAGCGCGGGGTTTGCCGAGACCGGCGCAGAGGGCCGCGCGCTCCAAGACCAGTTGCTGGCCCACGTGCGTCAAGCCGGCATGCGCATGATCGGCCCGAATTGTTTCGGCCTGGTCAATACGGATCCCGCCGTCCGGCTCAATGCCACATTCGGCGCCGCCTTCCCTCCCCATGGCCGCGTGGCCATGTCGTCACAAAGCGGAGCGCTGGGACTGGCCATTCTCTCAACCGCGCGACGTCTGCAATTGGGCCTCTCCTCTTTCGTCAGCATCGGGAACACCGCCGATGTCTCCGGCAACGACCTGCTGCAATATTGGGAACAGGATCCCGAGACGGACGTGATTTTGCTCTATCTGGAATCGTTCGGAAATCCCCGCCGCTTCGCCAAACTGGCCAAACGCGTGGGGCAACGAAAGCCGATCGTGGCCGTGAAAGCCGGGCGCTCGCAGGCCGGTCGTCGGGCCGCGGATTCCCACACGGCCGCCCTGGCGGCCAGCGAGAGGGCCGTCGATGCCCTGTTTCATCAGGCCGGTGTCGTTCGAGCGAGGACGCTGGATGAAATGTTCGCCTTGGGAACGGCGCTGGCGACTCAGCCGCTGCCTCGCGGACGACGCGTCGGCATCATCACGAATGCGGGAGGGCCGGCCATTCTCTGCGCCGATGCCTGTGAAGACCAGGGACTCACCGTGCCCGAACTGTCCGCGAATATGAAAACGGCGCTCCAGGCGTTTCTCCCTCCCGCTGCCAGTGTCAAAAATCCTGTCGACCTGATTGCGTCCGCCACTCCGAACCAGTATCGGCGGGCGGTCGCCACGCTCATGGATTCGGACGAAGTGGACGCCGTGATCGTGCTCTATGTCTCCGTCAGTTCGACGGATACATCCGAAATGGCCCGAGGCCTCTGCGACGGCCTCTTGACCAGGTCGACAGGCCCGGGCCCGGTGAAACCGGTGATCGCCTGCTGGATGTCCGAATACGATCGCGGGGGGCGTGACGTTCTCCAGCAGGCCCGAGTTCCCACCTATGCACTGCCTGAAATGCCCCCGGTCGTATTGGGAAAGATGGCCGCCTACGCGGAATGGCTGGCGCTCCCGCCGGGATGCACCCCGGAATTTCCCAACATAGACCTGGCACAGTGCCGCGCCCTGTGTCGAACGGCCCTCGATCGAGACGGCGCGGGATGGCTGTCGGCCGAAGACACCAGACGGATACTGCTGGCCGCAGGTCTTCCCATTCCCGCCGGCGGTGTGGCGACAAGCGCCCGGCAGGCCATGAAGCTCGCCCGGGACCTCGGCTTCCCGGTGGCCGCGAAACTGGCGTCCCGCCGCTTCGTCCACAAGACAGAGATCGGAGGCGTGCGGCTCAACCTCCAGACGGAAACCGAGGTGCGACAGACCTTCGACGAATTCCATCAACGGCTGGCGCAGACGCACCAGGAAGATGCGATGGAAGGGATGATCGTGCAGCCGATGATCTCAGGCGGGGTCGAGGTGATGGTCGGGGTCACGCAGGATCCCCTCTTTGGTCCCCTGATCGCCTTCGGTCTCGGGGGGATCCACGTCGAGATTTTGGCCGACGTGCAGTTTCGGATCGGTCCGCTGACGGACCGCGAGGCCGGCGAGATGATCCGGGGGATCAAAGGATTCCGGCTGCTCGAGGGATATCGGGGCCATGCCGCCGCCGACATCCCGGCACTGGAAGAGGTGCTCTTACGGATCTCTCGGCTGGTCGAGGAGATCCCCGAGATCAGCGAGATGGATTTGAATCC
>JACRLS010000162.1 GCA_016235225.1 Nitrospirota bacterium
GCCTTCAGCAACCTTCCTGCACAGCCAGTCGACTCACTGGGCCTTTCACGATGACGGCCCGGCCGGACCCTGTGTGGCAAGTGGAGAAGCTCATGGATTTGAAGAAAATCGAGCGTGTGTATTCGGCCTATTCCGGCGTCTACGATCAGATTTTCGGGCGGATCTTCCACGAATCCCGCCAAGCCGCGGTGCGCGACCTTAATGTGAAACCCGGGGAGAAGATTCTTGAAGTCGGGGTTGGGACCGGCCTGGCACTGCCGCTTTATCCCAGCCATTGCCGCGTCGTGGCGATCGACTTCTCGGCGGGGATGCTGGAGAAGGCGCGGGCTCGGGCGCAAGAATACCGCCTGCAACACGTGGAGCTCCACCGGATGGACGCGGCCCGCATGGATTTTCCGGATGATTCCTTTGACACGGTGATGGCGGCCTATGTCGTGACGGCGGTGCCGGACTATCGAGGGGTGGTCTCAGAAATGATCCGGGTCTGCCGCCCCGGCGGGCGCATCATCATGCTGAATCACTTCAGCAACGGGAACAAGCTCATCGCGGCCGTCGAGAAGGCCATCTCTCCGCTCTGCAAACACATCGGGTTCCGCACCGATCTGTCCCTGAATCACGTGCTGGAAGGGACGACGCTCTCCGTCTTGCGCAAAGAGAAGGTGAATCCTCTGCGCTTCTGGCATCTGGTGGAGTGCGAGAATCGGAAGAACGGGAGCGGGTACGGAATGAACGGAAACGGGGCAGGCACGTCGCACTAGCTAGTGTAGTGATTCCAACGCTTCTTTACACTCACCGTTCACCCTGAGCCTGTCGAAGGGTAAGCATTTCAATGACTTCCGTTCATGGTTCGACAAGCTCACCACGAACGGACTGTAAAGTGATTACTGAAAGACTACACTAGCGGTTTCGTTCCCCGGCCGTCCACCACTCGCTCGCCTGTCGATTGATCCAATCATCCACCTGCATCACCTGCGTGCCGGCGAGGCACGTCCCGGCATAGTGCCGGCTGATCAGATCGGCCAACGCGATCAGCAGGCGGTGGGTGTGGTGTTCCGCATCCTGCGCCCGCAACATGATACCGAATTCGCTCCCGTCCAGGGGACCGTACACCTGCACGTGGACGCCGTGGGAGGCGGGCTCGTGGTCCTCGTCGGCGGGCATCAGCATGCCCTCCCACTTCAACGCGGGATGGGAGACCGGCGTGCGCTTGCGCCGTCGCCAGGCGCAGGGATAGCCGGCGGCATCCAGTTGATCCAGCAGCCATCGAATATCGGGTAGCTCCCCGCCCTGGGCCTGGAACGTCCATTCGGACATGGCGGGATCGGCCGCAGGGGTGCCCGGCTTCGCCACCTCTTCGAACTGCGCCTCATCACAAATCACATAGAACTCGCCGTGGGGGTCGAACCAGAAACGGAAACGCCCGTCGATCGCCTCGGCGTGGATGCGCCCGATCTCGGAGAAATCCCCGCCATCTTGTTCAAAGACGGAGAAGTCCGAGACGCCCTTCATCACGAGCTTGGCGACCCGTGTCAAGGCGACGATCCCGGCCCCTTCGTGGATGATCGGTTCGTAGCGGATCACGGCGGTGATCACGGTGTTGGCCGGGATGTGACGGCCGGTTTCCTCGTCGAAGAGCTGATGCTTGTGGATGTGGAGATCGGCAATTTGGCCCCGCTGGAAGCCGCGCGTATGGGTGAGCAGCCAGGCCAGATCCTTCGGATTCTTGATGACGCGCACCATGGCGTATTCTAGCCCAGACTGGCGCTGATCCACTAGGGTAAAGCACAATCGGTGCGTCGACGTGCGCACCCAGACACGTAAGATTTCTGTGAACGATCCGGCGGCTGAAGGAGCGCGGACACTCCGGGCTTCGCCTTGACGCGTGGAATCCAGGTGAGCCGTGCGAGGCCGCGCGTTCTGTATCCTTTGGTTCTATCGCCCCAGAACAGAGGCTGGTTCGCCCAGCAACTTGAGGTGCGGACTGGCTTGCTCGGCTTCTGTGGTGTGAGAGGAGATTATTGAGGTATGGGGTCGGCCGTCGGCTTACGTTGTCGCGAACACGAGATACCGGGTCCCGGGCTGAGACTGGTAGCTGCAATCACGCCAGTCGGTCCGGACGGTCAGCTCCGGCACCGCAGGCTCCCAGAGACAGCACCATCCCAGCAAAGATGAACTCGACATCATGGGGGATGGTATCGGGATGCAGCGGTGATCGACGACAATCACAGGCCAGGGTCGTAAGAGGCCATCCCATGATCACGAACTCACTCAGGCAGAACAGGAGAGAGACCGAGTGGAGGTCTGCGCATCCGATCACCGGCTTTGTGGGACAGCTTTCCGGGCTTGCTGATCCTGCTGCTCGAAGGCCTTATCGACTTCCTGCACAATCTTCTCGCGGCGCTCCGCGAGCAGCTTCCTGCCCTGCACTGGATCAGGGAGACTGCGCTCGGAAGGAGAAGCCGGCGCGGGCGAGAGGCCACGGGCTGTCTTCACGCTCACGTCGCCGACCGAGAAGACCGGCTTGGTTTTCCACGGATTGTAGAGGGGATCGCCGATGAGGACCATCCGCCAGCTCACAAAGCGGGTCGTGAGATAACAGACCTCGACCAACGTATAGCGTCCCGTGAGCCAGAGGGAAAGCAATTCGTCCGGCAGTGGGAAGGCATCCAAATAGGGTTCCCCGATCGGGCCGAGCGTGGCCGTGATGCCGCGCTCCAGCGCGTTCTTGCACCAGCCGGGCTCATGGGGATCGTGCAAGCTCACGGCTTCGCCTGACGCCATGTGAAACCCGAAGGCTCCGGGACGAAACGTGAACGCATCTTCGTACTGCCGGAGCTTGTACCACCCCACATAGAGCGCGACGTTGGGCGCTTCGCCGGGACGACTGAATCGGCGATCCGTGTTCTCCAGCACGACCTCGTGGGCGGATCTGGCTCGTTGCAGCCGACCGGACAGATCGCGCAGGCTTTGATCATAGGCCTCGTAGCTCAGGGGCGGCCCTTCTTTCATCCCGCGGGCATCGAGATAGATTGTCCCGGCGAGCCCTTGTTGCTCGGCCGCCAGGGCATGGTCAACGAGTTCCATGGCGAGTTTGGCCGTTGGGGCATCCAGGCGGCTGACCATGAGAATGGGCAGCCCCGGCTGAGCCTCCGCGTGAACGGCGAATTCATGGAAGAGGGGATTCGGCACGCGTCGGGCCACGCGATACTCACCAGGCTCCCACCACAGGAGGCTGAGCTCGCTATCCACGCTGGCATCCCCCTCGGCATAGCGATAGCTATCGATTTCTTCCGCCGCGAGACGCGCGACGCCCACCTGCCCGAAGGCCTGCTCCGTCAGCCGATAGGTGCGGCGCCTGTTGGCATCGCTGGGGGATTCGTTGAGGGCTTGAATGACGTGCGGTATGAGCGCAATCTGCTGACGCATCCGGTCGAGCTGGGCGCGGGCCTGATCGGGCATTGCCTGACCCGACGGCTGGAGGGCTTGCACCAGGGTCGCCTGGCCGCCCAGTTGCGCGGCGACCTTCGCCAGGTCATTCGTCCATTGATCGAGCTGGGCCTTCGAAGCTTTTTCCTTTTGGGCTTGAATTCGGGTGCCCGCCTCCCGAAGGGCGTGGGTCACGTCCTGCACCAGGGCTTCAAAGAGGTCCTCTCCGCCGGGCGGATTCTGCTTCGTGGAGGCCGGGGCGGTGCCCGCCGGGGCGATGCGCGCGAGTCGTTCCCGACTCTGCTCCAACGCAAAGCGGGCATAGTTTCGTCGTTCCTCGGCATCCTTGACCCACGTGGCTTCAGTTGGGCTGGTAGGCGGAGCCTGAACGCGAAGAGGAATCCCGAACGTCGTCACAAGCACGCGGGCTTTGGTGGCAAGGCCCTGCTTGATCAGCGCCTCACGGAGCGGGCGCACGAGTTGCGCGTTGTAGGCTTCACGGGAAATGGTTTCGTCGGTCGGGACGTCCACGTTGATCAGGTTCGATGGAGGAATCCCTCGGCGCGAGACATAGTGCCGGGCCACGTTCAAGCTATCCGTACTCGCCTTATTCGCGAGCACGACCACCTGGTCGGCCGTCAATTCGGCAGAGGCGGGGGGCGCGACGAGCACCATCAGAGTCAACAAGGAAAAGAACAGAACAGGCATCGTGATTCCCCTGTAAGACGTAAAGTCAGTCGCGAGCCGAGGCATCCAGATCCATGCTGCGCAAGATAGGTTCAGTATCGCACGGTCCTTGGTGATCGGCCATGAAAAGGGGGAAAACTGAGAACAGGGCGGTCAGGGAATTATGAGGGAGGCCTTCGGTTCGGAAGTCCAAGGCGCTCTTTGAATTTCGGCAGGGCCCGGTTGAGCAAGACGTACAGGCCGGTGCCTCACAGCGGGCTGTTGAAGAGGAAAGGAATCCAACCAGATAAGCCCGGAAACCACTGCCCGGCAGCCAACCAATGAAAGGGTCAAGGGGGGAAAAGAGAATTTCGCGGAGAGCTTCGAGCACGCGTTCAGCCGGTGGTGTCGCTTCGCCCGTGTCGAACCGGCTCATTGATGAGCCGAACGTGGTCAGAAAGGCACACATCGACACGGTGAGGTGAAGCGCCACGAAATCTAGGATGCACAATCACTTGCTCATGGCGGTTGGGAGGACATGTGGGTGTGTATTTTAGGGTTTCAGAAAGCCTCAGGGGTGAGAAAAGAGTCCCGTACCCTTCCTCCCCCCTAGGGTCTCGGCTCAGTTGAGTTACCGGGCAGGGTCGACTCCGATGTGGCGTCACTGGCTGGTGCTTCGGACGCATTCAACTTTGATCTGCCGAGGCCGGCCGCTATGAACTCACGCTCCTTGAAGCGAAACCGAAAAGGGGTTTCCGGCTCCCACTTTACGAACTCGAACTCGCCGATTTCTCCATTGAAGCCTAACGCCTTTGCAAATCCCTCGAGGTCCACCTGAGCAACCTTTCTCACCTTTTTACAGCAGCCCTCATTTCCGATTATGAC
>JACRLS010000163.1 GCA_016235225.1 Nitrospirota bacterium
CGGCGTGGTTCCTTCCCGTCAGACGGCCGCTTCATCGCTCCCCCGGTTGGACCGGAGGCGCTGGCCAGCCGCTCGAAGTCCAAGCCCGTAATCACATCCTTGTATCGCCCGCCTCCGAATTCCGGGAACCGGTCCACCCCCATCACATCGTAACCCGTCGCCACCACGATGGCCCCGAATTTTTCCGTGACGAATTCATCTTCTTGATCAAAATCAATGCAATCCGGTCCACACACATCCAGACAGACGCCGCATTTCATCTTGCCTTTCGTGTACTTGGGGCAGCGACTGCGGTCCAGCACCGGGATTGCGGGGACCGCCTGTGGGAATGGGATATCGATCAGCTTCCTTTTGGCCATTCCCGAGTCGAAATCATTGGGCGCAAAAAACGGACATTTCTGGGTGCATTCGCCGCATTCAGTACATTTGTCCTCGATGACGGATTTCGCCTTCTTGCGGATGGTGACCGTAAAATTGCCCACGAAACCATCGACCGATTCCACTTCCGAATAGGTATAGAGCGTGATGTTCGGATGCTGCGCGCATTCCACCATTTTGGGCGTGAGGATACATTGGGAGCAGTCCATCGTCGGAAAGGTTTCAGACAGCTTGGACATCTGTCCCCCGATGGAGGGTTCCTTTTCCACTAAGACGACTTCATGGCCGCCCTCCGCGATATCCAACGCCGCCTGAATGCCGGCGACTCCGCCGCCGATGACCAGCGCCCTCTTGGTGACCGCCACTTTGATCTTTTCCAACGGACTATTCTTCCGAATCCGTTCCACGGTCATGCGGGTGATATCCAGGGACTTGTCCGTGCCGATCTGCTTGGTGGGATCATGGTGAACCCATGAGCAGTGTTCGCGAATGTTGGCGATCTCCACCTCGAACGGATTCAGGCCGACCGCCTCCGAGGCTTTGCGGAAGGTCTTCTCATGCATGTGCGGGGAACAGGCGGCGACCACCACCTTGTCCAGCTTGTTGGTCTTGATGATTTCCTTGATCAATTGCTGGCCGGGATTCGAGCACAGAAACCCGCAGTTCTCCGTGTGCACCACGCCCGGGATGGTTTTCGCTTCTTCGGCCACCTTCGCGGTATCGACGGTGTCCTTGATATTGTTCCCGCACTGGCAGACAAAGACTCCGATTCTGGACACAAACACCTCGTTAGACGTGAAACGTGAAGCGTGAAACCTTGCACATCAAATCGACTTCGTGGTCATCACCTTCCGTCTTACGCATTACGCTTCACGCATCACGCACAACGGTTTTTCCAAGATTCCTTTCGCTTCCAGGAGTGCGCGCGGATCGCAGAAGTTGTTCGGCAAACGGAGATCTTCCTCGGCGATTCCAAGCGCCAGGCCGAGTAACTGGGTGAAGTAGAGCATGGGCAGCATCGTGGCGTCTCCACTGGCTTCCAGCCGGTGCTTCTGGCTGCGCTCGAGGTTATAAAAGCACAGCGGGCAGGTGGTCGTGATCAGCTCGGCGCCGAACGCAAGAGCCGAGTCAATGACATGATTCGCCCTTGTCGGGAAAATTAACCGGCACGCACCCGATGGCCTCTAGGAACTCTTCGAAAATGCGCGGGTTCTCGGAATCATCAATCGCCACCGAACGGGGGCGCAAGAGGGTGCAGCCATAGTATGCGGCCACTTTGAGCTTTTTGAGACCCCGCTTGACGCGCTTCTTGAGCTCTCCATAACCCAATCGGTCCCGCAGCACCTCCAACAGGTGGATGACTTTCACCTCCCCGTTGTAATTCGTTCCCAAGAATTCATTGACCACGAGCCGCCGGTCTTTGTCGTCTTTCACCGTCAGATTCGTCCGCTTGAGGGAGCTATAACAAAAGGAGCAGAGCGTGGAGATGGTCCCACCCTCCTTCTGAGCCTGGATGAGAACGTTGGCGGGTCCGGTGAGCCCGATCACATTGTTCGATGTGAGGGGGAACGATGAGCCACAGCAGTTCCATTTGGACAGTTCAGCGAGGTCGATCCCGAGAAGTCGAAACGCATCCCTTGCGGACAGATCGAAGTCCTTGGCGACGGTGTTCAGGGTGCAGCCGGGATAGTAGGGAATGCTCGTCATTCGTCGCTCGTCAGCGCCTTCGGCGCGTCGCTCGTGAAACGTATCTCGTCGTTCGTATCTCGTCGTTCGTCAATCGGGGCGAGACGAGCGAGACAAGGGTGAATGGCGCGACTCGCACAGACCACGCCTTCCCCCCGTCCCGCTTTTCTCGCAAGTCTCGCGAGTCTCGTGCGAAGAGCGAGATACGCTTCACGCGAATAATTTCCTGAATCCCGCCACAATCGCCTGCTGCGGGGATCGCTCGATGAATTCGCCCGTCACCTGCGACATCGCAAGCGGAGCGCGCCCTCTTCGGAGACTGAGGCGTCGCAGGCCTTCCATAATCTTGGAGGGATCCAAGCACTTGGGACATCGGCCTTGACACTGAAAACAGGAGACGCACAGCCACATGGAATTGGATTGGAGGACGGTCTTCTCCTGACCGAGTTGCACCAGACGGATCACCTGCGACACCGGGATTTCCATTTCATCGGACACCGGACAGGAGCCGGAGCAGTTTCCGCATTGGTAGCAGCGGGAGAGATCTTCACCGGTTTCACGTTCAATCTGCTCAAGGAACTGATTCTTGGAATGTGAGGGAGCCTCGATGGAGATCTTCATGGTTCTAGCTTCGCGGATACTTCGTCAAGAAATTCAGCAAATCACGAACGGAGACCAACCCCACGAGTTTGCCGTCCCGTTCGACCCCCAGATGCCGTATCCCTTTTTGAGCCATCAGGTCATTCGCGTCCAATAAGGTGGCCTCGGCGCCGACTTTCAGAATGGGCGCCGTCATGACACGCCCAATCGATGTCTGCTCAGGATTCATACCCTCCGCCATCACCCGCCGGGCGAGGTCCGTCTCGGTCACGATACCCAGCGCCTCATCTTTTCCGACCAAGAGGCAGCCGATCTTATGATCGCGCATGAGCTGGGAAGCCCGCCGGATAGTTTCGTCCCGGTCAATCGTGACGAGCTTTTCGACAGGGGTCATGAGGAGCTTGACGGGAACCATAAGCTGACACCAGTAACAAGTCGCGAATAGCTTCTGGCTCGAAGCTGCTTGCTGTTCGCTCGCAGCGCGGGGCCGGGTGATTATGGAGAGAGAGGCCGCATGTGTCTATGACGGCCGTCATCTGCTCGGGTGACGGCCGTCATGCACGCGGCATCAGATTTCAGCGAGGTGGGGGTGCATCAAGTCCGGCAGTTCCGGATCGCAGGGGATAGTCTTCAGGGAGGGGGCTCGCGATCTTGCTGAGTCGTTCCGGCTTGAGAAGGAGAATCTCCTCACCAGTGATACCCACGAGGCGCTCTCGCTTGAACCGGCTGATGAGGCGTATAACCGTCTCAGGCGCAGCCCCGATCAGCTCTCCAAGCTCTTCACGAGTGAGGCGAATCCCCAGCGCCAGACCTTCGGAGCTCCGATGGCCAAAGCGTCGGCTCAAGTGGATGAGCAGCGCAGCCAGTCGTTCTGTGGTCTTACAGAAGGGAATTCGCTCGCGTCCGAAGGTCGTCGTCATGACCCGACGGCTCACGAGTTGGAGCAGCTCAACGGCAAAGGAAGGGTATTTCTCCAGCAGAGCCAGGTACCCTTGCCGGTTGATCAGGCACAGGCGTGACGGCTCGAGCGTCTCGCAGGTCACCTCGTGAACGGCGCCCTCACTAAAACCGTTGCACTCGATCAGTTCGCCGGCTCCCACCAACCGGACGATTCTGCGATGTCCTCGCGATGACGATGTGGTGAGCTTCGCCTTGCCGGCGCATAAGACGTAAATCCCGAGGCAGGGATGTCCTTCGTAGAAGACAACTTGGCGTGGTTGATACTCGAACCGGTGCAACAATCGGCCGAACGCGTCCAGGTCCGCTTCCGCGATCCGGCAGACCGGACTTTCTCCCCGGACTGGGCAGACCCGGCAGGCATTGGAGCTAATCCGCGGCGATCCATTCATCACAAGCCTTCCCCTGAATACTCGGGAGGCACTCATGCGCACGCGATCGCTGCCGGCCGGTCAGACACACGCGACGGACAGCGCGCTATCTTAGGGGGAGGATCGAGAGAGAGTCAAGCCGAGACACGGAGCCGAGACACGGAGATCGGCCGGGCGGCATGATTCATGGGGTTCGTGAGAGAGAAACGGCTACACCCACGATCGCCACAGCAAGAAGGAGCGACAGGCGAGCAAGCCAGGGAGAGGCCATGACCAGCCCACGCTCCGTCCAACCTCGTCGCTCAGCCGGAAGCTTCGCGATCCGGGCCACGCGGGGACCGATCAGAAGATCATGCGCCCCCGTCAGGATGAGCAGCAGGGCCACCAGGCTCAACTTGAGGCTCAACACGCCGGGCCACTGCGCCGGCTCCAGGAGAGAGAGCCCCCGCAAGAAGAGCAACACCGGTCCCGTGGTCAGGAGCGTCGCAATCGCCATCCAGACGATCAGACGGAATCGCCGCGCCATCGCGAGGAAGAGGTCTGCCTGCACAAGACCCGACGAACGTGGTTTTAACACCGGCACGGCGACCGTCGAGAGGAACACCATGCCCCCGATCCACACCACCGCCGCCATGACGTGCATCCAGAGAATGACCAGAGCCATGTCGAGATTGGGAGCGTGCGACGCCGAGAGGTTTATGACGTGCCGGTCGGCCTGATGAGCCGGGGCCGACCGGGCGAGACGGCGGCATCGGCCTGTTCAAAGAGCAGGCAACATTTCAATTTTCCGCAGATGCCCATCAGCTGACTGTCCTCGATCCTGAGGCCCAGCGCCTTCGCTTTCTTGATGCTCACCGGCTCGAAATCGACCAGGAAACTCGCGCAGCAGAGGGTCAGGCCGCAGGTATCCACGCCGCCGAGCCGCCGGGCTTCATCACGGGTATTGATATGCAGCATCTCGATCCGTCCGCCGAACTCCCTCGCCAAGTCCCGCACGATCTCCCGGAAGTCGATGCGCTCATCGGCCGTATAGACAAAGGTCAGCACCCGCCGCTGGAACGAGGCATACACTTCCACCAGCTTGATGTCGAGCCTCAAGGCTCGTGCGCGATCGACGCAATAGCGCCGAGCGTCACTCGCCAAACGCTCGTACCGTGCAATGGTGGCCAGATCCTGCTCGGTGGCTTTGCGGAGAATGGTCTTCATCATCCGCATCGGGGGCACAAACGGTATGGCGGCCGGGTCCGCGACCACCACGCCGTAGGTCAGGTCTCGATTCACCTCGACCATGACCCGGTCTCCGCACCGAAGAGACAAGGCGGCGGCGTTCATCTTCTTGGCCTCACCGAAGTTGCGGATTTTGACTCCCGCGCTACGGACGGTCTCCGGGAAGGCCTCTTCCAGTTCATCGAGTATCATGGGCGCAAGGTTCTTCTCCGTGGGGACCGTTCTCATGCTGGTGTTCAAGAATACACAAATCATCGACACTTGTGAATCGGACGGAACGAGCCGCTCATCGGTCTGCACACTGCACGATTGTCCTTCCCCGGGCAGACTGGTGATGCACCACGGCCTCACCGCAGTTTGACCGGATCTCGGGGCTCACCCCCCTTCATAAGCGACGAAGCGCGCGGCCTCATGAAAGGGGAACGCTGTGGTCGAGCCGATAGAGTTCAAGAGGCGTCGGCGCCCCAGTGGGCACGACCTCCGCCATTCCATCATGCCCTTGTTGGGCAATATCGAACGCACGGCTTTGGTGGTATCGGCAACCCTGGAACGCCAGCTCTTTCTTCAAGTTCTCGATCGGCCACCAATGCGCGGTGACCAGCTCGCGCAGCGCCTGATTCCTGCCGCTGAATACAAAGACCGGATGGTCCGGCAGCCAGTCGGCACCACCGTTCGCGTATGCGACGAACATGCGCGCCCTCGCGCTGATTGCCAACTGAGTCAGGTAGTCGCTCGACACGCAACAATTCTCGCCGACGTCGAGCCAACGACCCGGATGAGAAAGGCAGGCGTAGGCTGCGAACGTCCGGAGCTCCAACAGTTGGCCAGGCTGCGCATAGATGACCTGGATGGGCCCGTACCGCCGAACCAATTCATCAATCACGCCGTCCTTCACCGCGTTCTCCCCGGTATTCGTGGGACCGCTGTCCACATGGATCAGGGTATTCCGGCCGCGGTCCGTGATCAGATAGCAGTTTCGTGGGATTCCCAGTTCACAGGAACACTCTCCGTAAAACGGGACGGAGACCACGCCGCCGCCGTCAAACGGCCACGTGTCCCCATGGGCCAACTCGATGACGCGAGTGAATCCCAGCCCGCCCAGCAAGGCTTGGTAATCATAGTACAGCGCGCGCCGATCGGACCGGCTGGGCACAATCACCGGGGTATCTTTCGGAAACGCGAGCAATGTCCGTGGATCCACATGATCGTCATGATCGTGGGTCAGAAAGATCGCGGTCGGCCGTGGAAGCACCGATGTCCACAGCGAAGGAATCGGAGCTTCCGCGTACCATGGAATCAGCCAGGGGTCAAAGAGCAAGAAGTGATCGCCCTGGCGATACATCAAGGCTGCATGCCCCAAATGCACCATGTCGCCATCCCGCGTGGCGCTCAGCCACCGCCCCCGAATGGTCGAACACGGCGACCCAGCCAGGCAGTCGTGGGCATTCAGCAAGTCCATGAGAGCGCTCAAGAAACTCCCCACCTCATGACCGAAGGCCGCTCTCAACCTTAGAAGCTCCTCTCGGATCCCTGCGAGCGTCAGCGTTCCATCAAGACACCCGATGAATTTCCCCACTGCAGGCGCCATCGAGTGCCCCATGTCAAGCGGCATGATCTGCCGTGTGACTGCATTGAACACACGCAGCCGAGAGTAGTGAACGGCGGTGGATTTGCTCGGCGCCGGAGGAAAGCCCCATTGAAAGGTTCCATCGGGGTCTCGCCTACACTGGATCCGCTCGCGCAAGTGTGGGCGCGAATTGACCACTTCAGCGTAGGCGTTCTCGATCCGGACGCGGAGCGCCGGATCGTTGACGGACGCACGGCCGGCGAACACGTCACTGATTGCAATGTCAATCGCGCCCGTCAGATGCTGATGGACCTCGTACAGCGCGGCGACGACCTGCGGATCGACACCCCCAAGAAAAGGAACGGGACCCGGCGGTTCGAGACTTTCAAACTGAATCCACGACCACGGACACAAGCCGACAAAGTGGTCACTGCGAAAGGTATCCCAGATTGACGCCATGAGGAGAGCCTTCTTCGAAACGCGGAACGGGGACTGACACCCTTCCGCGCGTCCGCGCGTGGTGTCTGTCCCCGTCCGAATTGCGTCTATTGAGTCGTTGCGTCTATCGCGACAGAGTCGCAGGAGACGCATCCATGGAGAATCCGGACAACATCACGCGGCGGTCCCAACGCCGATTCGTCCGGATTCCCGGACATGCTCCGGGACCGGTGTCAGGTCCCAGACAAGTCCGAGCCAAGACATCATGACGAGCACATAGTAGCTGAGGTCAATCTCCCACCAATAAAAGCCCATGCGGGAGGAGGGTTGATAGTAATGGTGGTTGTTGTGCCAGCCCTCGCCCATCGTGATGATCGCCAAGAGCCAATGATTCCGGCTCTCATCGCCGGTCACATAACGCTTGCGGCCGATGAGATGGGTGAGCGAATTGATCGTGAACGTTCCGTGAAGGAGGAGCGTGGTTGAGATAAAGTATCCCCAGATCAGCATCTGCGGGCCGGTCGTGCCCAAGCTGGGCGCGAAGTGCTCCAGCGCGACACCGAGAAAGAACATGGCGGTGCCGAGCAGCGTCGGCACCAAGGTGTCGAAGCGGTCCAAGAAACGGAGTTCCGGATACTTCACAAGGTCTTGAACCAGTTTGAGCTTCGGGGCGTAGTGAACCCGCGAGGTGATCCACCCGATGTGCGCCCACAGAAATCCCCTCGTAATCGGCGAATGGGGATCATCCTCCTGGTCCGAGAACCGGTGATGCTGACGGTGGTTGCCGGCCCACCAGAGCGGTCCGCGCTCGGTCGCCGAGGCCCCCAGCACGGCGAAAGCCAACTGACACCAGCGGGATGTCTTGAACGACCGATGGGCGAAATAGCGGTGGTACCACCCGGTGATCGCGAACATCCGGACCCAATAAAGAGCGATGCACACCGCGACGGCGGTCCAGCTCCAGCCGACCCAGATGACGCCTAAGCACATCGCATGTACGGCGAAGAGTGGGAGGCAGCGGAGCCAATCCACCCTGGCTGCCTTCGTGCAAGTTCCCATCTGTTCGAGGCCGGCCCAAGAATCAAACCATCGTATGACTGAAACAAACAGTTGACGGGGCTTGGAGAGAGGCGTGCTGTCGATCGTCATTGGACTCCACTCCTGTTAGAGATCAAGGGACTCTGCCGCTGCCTGCTGAATCGGCGCGGACCTCTCTTCTCTCGGGTCAAAGCAATGACCGTTAGAATGACCGTTGGTGGAAGGTGCCGAGCCGAGTGAGGACCTTTAATTGTAGATTAATATCCCGGATGTCTTTCAGATCATATGACTTTGGTCATCAAAAAGGCTGACAAACATCATCTACGCCCTTACTGGCTTGTGGCTTTTTTAGCCCGTACATGCGTCCTTCTTTCCCGGCTCAGACCATCGACGAAGCGATATTCCCATCGACCCACGGGGTTCTTGCCTGTCTGAATGAGTCGCACGCCTGCGTGTCGTCGACCGAGGGTGACGGCGCCGTGTGCCACCCCCCAGGGCAGAATCGGGCGCAGGCGCGCTCTTGGGTCAGAATCAGTCCCACGGGGCACAGGATGTTCTACGGCGACCACGGACGACGGATTCTCTGTACCGATCCCTTCGGGACTATCCTGCACGAGTGCGAGTGGTCTACGAACATGGATGGAACGGTCAGTCTTTCGCGCGCCAGAGTCCGCCTTGACTCACTCCTCTGGGTCGGTCTGATTCCGCGGGCAGCGAATCAGGCCACAACCTTCGACCTCTCTCCGCTCCAAGATCGGTCTTCGATCAGGACGGAGGATCTCCGCCGGAGGGCTGCACGGGCCTGGCATGTTCCCCTGGAAGACATGCGGTACTTCTTTCCGGATAGCAGCTTTGAATGGGGTCTCGGCCAGAGAGTCAGCATCCGGCTCACGAAAGACGGACTCTATCTGCTGGAGGACGGATCCTTTGCTCACTCGCAATTCATGAGCTACATGGGGGCGATCCCTTGGGCCAGGATTGATTTGCTGAATGTCGTCGAACTATTCCAGTCCACCCTCCCTGGAACCGGCAGCGCCGTCCTGGAGCTCATTTGGGGCCTGTGCGACGACCAGTCCCGGACAGACGGTCCGATCTCCCTCCACTACCGTGGTCTTCCGACCTACCCGTCGGAGCCGGCCTACGGACTGTTCTCTTCATTTTTCAGGTCCGACGGACCGAACGGCCAGAACCCGCACGAGCTATTCATGGACACGCAACGCGCGTATCAGATCGCCTGGTGGCCGCGCCATGACCCGCCGTGGCGCTACTTCGACCGTGCCCGAAGGTTGACAGTCACCGTCCAGAGCGGTGTGATTCAGAAAATCACAGTGACAGATGATTCGGTCGGCGTCCCGTACGTGGCGCCCGAGACGCATGGAGGCTTCGCCTCATGCGGGCGACTGGTCCTGACGGAACCGGACCGGCTCGTCCTATGTGACGGTCGTGGGACGCAAGCCGTGCGGATCGATTCCGCCTGGGGGGTCACCGTCACCGCCCACACTTCTGCGAAGCCATCCCGGCTCTACTCTTATGATTGGCGCGCATTCTTTCCGGAAACGCCTCCCGGCGTTGACTTGGCCCTGGTCCACGCGCTCGCGCTGTTGTATCCGGACGATGACACGGAGGTCGCCGAGCTATCCACCCAACCGTTCGTCCTCGAGCAGTGCTACGCGAGCCTGAACAGGTTGGAAAACCTGCGGGCGAGACTGGCGGGACTTCAACGAGTGTTGATCGACGGGTTCGACGCGGTGGCGACCGGCTGCATCGATCTCGACTATGCAAGGCATCATACGGTGCTCTATCGGTCCGCCGAGTGGGCTCAGAAACAGGCTCAGGTCCTCTGGGATCAGGCGGCCAAGGCGGGACGGCTGGACGCCGTGAGGCACACTCGGTTTCTGCCGGCGAACCGGCATTGGAAGGAGGTCTCCGGGACCGCCTACGATCTGATCTATTGTTGGATCCCGTTCGAGGAATACGGGAACAGTCTCGGCTGCGAACGGATCGTCGCACACATCATGGAGTCACTCAACCATCAGGGGCTGGCATTCGTGATCGGACCACAGGGACTCCTTTCGACGCTCATTGCGGGCTCAATATCGGTGCGGGAATACCATGGCGTCGAAGAGCTCTCCCGACTTCCTCTCTTGACCGAGCATTTCCGCCTCCATCCGCGGACCCGGCTGAACTCCGCCCTGAACGTCTTCATGGTTGAGAAGACACGAGAAACCTGAGTACTTTTTCCAGGCCTCTCTGAGTATTCTTGCTCTCGCCCGATCGAATGATCGACTCGATATTTCCGGTATAGGTCAAGATGACCACCGCGCCGCATGAGGCTATACAAAGGAGGACACACCATGCCAGCGATCGTTCAGGGAAATCAATTGCCGATGCTGAGGAATGACAGCCTGGATGTGACCAAAGCGATTCCGCTGTTCCAATCGCCGGACCATCAAGTGTATTGGGTCGGCGCCGTCACCGGCGGGGAGGAGATCGAGTGCAACGCGTACCTCCTGGTGGACCAGGGAGAGGGCTATCTGCTGGAGGCGGGGGGGTTCGATCGTTTCGCCCCCGTCCATGAGAAAGTCAACTCGGTGTTCTCCGCCCAGTCCATCACCCATCTTCTCTTCAGTCACCAGGATCCCGACGTGTGCGGCGCAGCCGCCGGCTGGCTGGAGTTCAACCCGCAGCTTAACGTGGTCTGTCCGTCGCTCTGGCACCGGTTCATGCCGCACTACATGGTGTACAACGCCACCTACCGGCTCATGAAGGACGACGGGCTGACCCTGTCGCTGAAGAGCGGGGGATCGCTCAAATGCCTCTCGGCCCCCTACCTGCACTCCCCTGGGAACATGGTGGTGTTCGATACCGTCAGCGGCTTCCTGTTCACCGGTGATATCGGGGCGGCTGTGTACGCGGACGGCAAGCCTCGGTTGGTGATCGATGACTGGAATGAGCAGGTGAAGGCC
>JACRLS010000164.1 GCA_016235225.1 Nitrospirota bacterium
CGTGCATCTTCAGCAGGCGGCCGATCCGATCCCGAGATCCCTTGGTGATGTTATAGACGGACGTCCCGGTCTTGAGCGTCCCGGAATAGACCCTGAAATAGGTCAACTGCCCGGCAAACGGATCGGTCATGATTTTGAAGGCCAGGGCCGAAAACGGCTCTTGGTCCGATACCTGCCGCTTTAATTCCTTATTACTCGAGGGCTCAATACCCGTAACGGGAGGAACGTCCAACGGAGAAGGCAGAAAATCCACCACAGCGTCGAGCAACTGCTGCACGCCCTTGTTCTTGAACGCGGAGCCGCACAGGACCGGAGTCACCTTCATCGCGATCGCGCCACCGCGCACGGCACGCATCACCTCTTCTTCCGTCAGCGACTCCCCATTGAGGTACTTCTCCATCGCCTGCTCATCGAATTCCGCAACGGACTCGATCATCTTGTCCCGATACTTCTTGCACAGCTCAGCCATGTCCGCGGGGATTTCGGCGACCTGATACTTCGCCCCGAGCGATTCATCATCATAAAGATAGGCCTTCATCTTGATGAGATCGACAGAGCCCCGATATTCCGCCTCCCGCCCGATAGGAAGCTGAACCGGCACCGGGGTCGCTCCCAGCCGGTCCACCATCGACTGGACGCTCGCATAGAAATCCGCCCCGATCCGATCCATCTTGTTCATGAACGCGATCCGCGGGACGCGGTACTTGTCGGCCTGTCGCCAGACGGTCTCGGATTGCGGCTCCACGCCTTGGACGGAATCGAAGACCGTCACGGCGCCATCGAGTACGCGCAGGGACCGCTCCACCTCGATCGTGAAATCGACGTGCCCGGGCGTGTCAATAATATTGATGCGGTAATCGCGCCAGAAGCAGGTGGTTGCGGCTGATGTAATGGTGATCCCGCGCTCTCGCTCTTGCTCCATCCAGTCCATCGTGGCAGCGCCATCGTGGACCTCGCCCATCTTATGGGAGACGCCGGTGTAATACAGGATGCGCTCGGTCGTCGTCGTCTTCCCGGCATCGATGTGCGCCATGATGCCGATATTTCTGGTTCGCTCGAGCGGATATTGCCTGGCCACGATCGTTCCTCTGAAAACAGGCGTGCTGCAGCGCTACGCATCCACCCTCTGCGGTTCGCTCCAACTCAGGAACCGCCTCCAGGAGTCCGCGCGGCCCAAACTGCAGCACCAGCAACCGACGACTACCAGCGATAATGCGCGAAGGCTTTATTGGCCTCCGCCATGCGATGCACATCTTCCCGCTTCTTCACCGAGGCGCCGGCATTGTTGGCCGCGTCCATCAACTCGCCTGCCAACTTCTCCCCCATGGTCTTGCCCCCGCGGGCCTTCGCGGACTCGGTGATCCATCGCATGGCCAGCGAGATCCGCCTCGACGGCCGAATCTCCACCGGCACCTGATAGGATGCCCCGCCGACCCGCCGAGACTTGACCTCAACGACCGGCCTGACATTCTCGACTGCGGCCTTGAACACTTTGAGAGGATCCCCACCGGTCTTCTGCTGGATGACCTCGAACGCTCCGTAGCAGACCCGCTCCGCAGTGCTCTTCTTCCCCTTGGACATCAGGACATTAATAAACCGACTCACCTGCTTGTCGTGAAACCGCGCATCAGGCGCGACATCACGCTGTATGAATTGTATTCCTCGCGGCATTCCGCCTAATCCTTCCGCCGTTGTCGCTGTTCGGAATCGTTACTTAGGTCGCTTGGCGCCGTACTTGGAGCGGCTCTGCTTCCGGTTTGCCACCCCCACCGCATCCAACGCGCCGCGGACGATGTGGTACCGCACGCCTGGCAGGTCCTTCACTCGACCGCCCCGGACCAGCACGATCGAATGCTCTTGCAGATTATGACCAACCCCTGGGATGTAGGTCGTGACCTCCATCCCGTTCGTGAGGCGCACACGCGCCACTTTTCTCAGCGCCGAGTTCGGCTTCTTCGGCGTGGTCGTGTACACCCGGATGCACACGCCCCGTCGCTGCGGACACCGCGTCAGCGCAGGGCTTTTTGTTTTTCCCGTGACCAGGATCCGTCCACGTCGGACAAGCTGATTGATTGTCGGCATACGTACTCGTCTCGTTTCCTTCGGTGCTGAAGCAGTGCCTCAGGCGTAAAGCTGAGGGATTATAGAGAAGCCCCCTCCGCCTGTCAAGCAGTCCTCATCGCGCTTCGACTATTCACTCGATTCAGCCGTGACCTCGGCGCTCGTTGCAGCCGCCGCGGCGACCGGGCCTTCAGTCAAGGCCGCCTCCTTCTTGGGGCTCAGCACAAACGTATCCCGATACTCTTCGAACCCGGTCCCCGATGGGATCAAGCGGCCGACGATGACGTTTTCCTTCAAGCCGCGGAGCCCGTCTTCGCGACCATTGATCGCCGCCTCGGTCAACACCCTGGTCGTCTCTTGGAAGGAGGCCGCCGAGATGAAGCTGTCCGTCGTCAGCGCCGCCTTGGTGATGCCCAGCAGCACCGGCTTGCCCATCGCCGGACGCCCGCCGTGGGGATTCGCCGACCCGTCCATCAAGGGCTCGCCGGCCCGCACCCAGTCCCCCTCGTGCACATTGACGTGCTTCCCCTTAGGAATGAAGTATTCCTTCACGTCTCCCAGCTTGTTGTCCACGACAACCTTTCGCATGCCCTTCACAAAGCCGCCATAGGACACTTCGCCGTCGATTTCGCTGATGACCGCATGCTCTTTCGGCTTTCTGGCTTCAAACAATTCCGCGACGCGCGGCAGACCACCGGTGATGTCTTTCGTTTTCGTCGTTTCGCGCGGAATCTTGGCCAGTACGTCGCCCGGATGCAGCATATCGCCCTTTTCCACGAAGATATGCGCCCCGACCGGCAGAAGATAGCGGGCCACATTCGCTCCGCCGACCTTGGTGGTTTTCCCGGATTCGTCCTTGATCGAGATGCGCGGCCGCAACGTGGCCCCGCTATGCTCGATGACCACCTTGCGCGACAAGCCGGTGACCTCGTCGAATTCTTCTTTCATGGTGACGCCCTCAAGGATGTCGCCGAACGCCACCTTGCCGCCGACTTCGGTCAAAATCACGAGCGAGTAGGGATCCCACTCCACCAGCTTTTGCCCCACCTCGACATGCCCGCCGTCCTTGATCTTGATCCGGGCTCCATAGACGACGGGATATTTCTCACGCTCGCGCCCCGTGTCGTCATAGATCGCGATCTTCGCGTTCCGATTCATAACGACGTACTCGCCTTCCTTGTTCTTGACGGCGATGCGGTCGTTGTGCAGGTCCACATTCTTCTTCGCGTCATAACTCAGGAACCGGATCGAGCCCGCATGGCGGGCTTCCAGGACCGTTTGCTCCACCACCTTGCTCGCGGTTCCGCCGATATGGAACGTCCGCATCGTCAGCTGCGTACCCGGCTCTCCGATGGACTGGGCCGCAATGACCCCGACCGGCTCCCCTCTCTCGACCAGCCGGCCACGGGAGAGATCTCGGCCGTAACACTTCACGCAGACGCCGCGGCGCGACTGACAGGTCAGCACGGACCGGATCTTGACGTGATCCACGCCGGCTTCCACCACCGACTTGGCCTGCTCTTCGTCGATCTCTTCATGGGCATTGAGAATGATCTCGCCGGTCATCGGGTCGCGAATATCTTCCGCCGCCAATCGACCGAGGATCCGCTCCTCCAACGGCTGGATCACCTCGCCGCCCTCCACCAGGGCC
>JACRLS010000165.1 GCA_016235225.1 Nitrospirota bacterium
CTTTTCACCACGCCGACCGCCACTCAGCTTTTCTGAGAGGGCCGTGATGCCTTCGAACGCGATCGTCAGGCTGGGATCCAAAGTCGCGGCCCGCTGGTAGGCCTCCATGGCTTCATCAAGGCGTCCGATGTTCCGAAGCTGCTCAGCGGTCCG
The DNA here is from genome assembly GCA_016235225.1 of Nitrospirota bacterium. Classification (GTDB taxonomy): domain Bacteria; phylum Nitrospirota; class Nitrospiria; order Nitrospirales; family Nitrospiraceae; genus RSF151. Next base: position 154 of record JACRLS010000165.1, read on the forward strand.
GAGCTGGTCCTGGGCCTCCTTCATTTTCAGGAGATCGGCCAGGGCCTGGTGCCGCTCAATCCTGGCCGGCTCGAAGGTCAGGGCATGCTTCATCGCCTCGACGGCCTGATCCATCTTATGGTCCTTGACCAGCGCCCGTGCCTGCTCCTCATATTTGTTGGCAGCCTGCGCACGGGCCAGAGCCAACTTCGCCTGGAGGCCTCGATCGAAGGCATCATCGCGCAGAGCACGCTGGTACGCGAGCACGGCTTCTTCCCACTGCCCGGCATCGACAAACCGGTCCCCACGCCGAACTTCGCTGGAGGCAAACAGCGAACAACTCGTCAGCACGGCAATGAAGAAAAGCGCTTGAGAACAGGAAAGAATTCGGCGTGACAGCCTCATTGATTGCGCTCTAGACGCACAGTTTGTCCACATAGACCAGATGAATTCAATTGGGAAATTTAGCAGATTCCATGCCACACCGCAAGATATTGTGGACGAGAGCGAGACATCCACAGTATCTGTGGGAAAATCTGCTATCATGCCATTCACGTGCTTCCATGATAGCTATATCATCAATTCTCGTCGTCCCAAAGATCCGGTCTGCCCCGTCGACGGCCAGGGCCCTCTTTGCACAAGCAGACGAACATGTGCCTCTCTCGTTCCCCGTTCATACTCTCACTCAAGGCAGTCTAAAGGCCGGGGATCTGGAGCTGGCCTTGACCGGCATGCAACAAACTCACCACTCAGCATGGGAGATCAACGATAGAGGCAGGTCTCGACAGACAGGACAGAGTAGCGCACCATGGGGCATACACAAGATCACTAGAGATTCAGCGGTTTGGGGGCGAGGACGCCCCGCAGCCGATGGCGCCATGCCCTCACTCCCTCCTCAACCGAAGCGTGTCCGATGAACTCTCTTTGTAGGGTGCGCCCTACACAGTTACATCATCAGCGATCCGAGCGCGGGGCCACCTATCTTCTGATGCTGTTGGCCATTGTGTTGATAGGACTGGTCTTGTCCGTCGGCAGCCGGCAATGGAAAATGGCCATCCAGCGGGAACAAGAGGTGGACCTCCTGATGAAGGGCATGGAGATCCAGAACGCGCTCGCGGCCTATTCCGTGGCAATCAAGGCGGGCCGCGTGACTCAGGAAGAATACTATCCGGGGACTCTCGCAGAGCTGACCAGACCTCCTCGCCCCTTCCTGCGCAAGGCCTATCTCGATCCGATGACGGGAAGCGACTGGGAGCTCTTGCGCGCCCCGACGGGCGGCATCATGGGGGTCCGGAGTCGAAGCAAGTCGTTGGCGATCAAGCGATCCGACTTTCCCCCACCGATTCGTCATTTTGAAGGACTCTCACGCTACAGCGAATGGGTCTTTCAGCATCCTAATCCCTCCTCGACCGGAATCGGCGTTCCGGCTGCCCCTCCGGGTGGCTCTCCCCCCGCTCGTTAGCGACCCCCTGGCCTCACATGCGGAGAGGCCGTCCGGCGCTTGCCGGACGGCCTCTCCTCTACCTCACGATGGCGTGATTACACCGAGGCTTTCGCCATCTTCCGGCGGCCCCAGAGGCCCATGCCCACCAGGCCTGAACCCAGGAGAAGGACCGATGAAGGCTCGGGCGTCGCCGCGATGCTGGCGGTCGTATTGGTGGGGTTGTACGTGTCGAACCCCCCCAGCCCATCCGACTTCAGGGTGAACCCGGTCGTGTCGAACGACAGGGTGCCCAACCCGTTCAGGGGGTTGCTCCCCAGCCCGTAGTTGTTCAGGATGTTGAAATTCATCAATGCCGCGTTGAACGTCCCGATGAACTTCCCGGTGCTGCTGTTGAACGTCGGGTTCAACGGATTCAAGATCGTCGGGTTCGGGTTCGCGATGAAGGCACCCGACATCAGCTCGGTCCCGGCACCGATCCCCAGGGAGGGGATACCGCCGTAGATATTGATATACCCGCCAAGCCCGAACGTGTAGATCCCGCCGCTGAGGCCGGTCATGTTCCCGGTCTGGAATGACAACAGGCCGCTCGTGATCGAAATGCCCCCGGGATTGAGGTTTGAGATGGCGAGATTCCACCCGTTCATGGGCTGATTGCTCTGACTCATGAAAATGTCGGTCGAAGAGCCACCACTACCGGTAAAGTCGAGCGTGATCGCTTCAGCGCCGCCGGCCATGCCGAGCGCCAAGGCACAACCCAACACCATACCCAAGAATGTTTTCACAGCGTCCTCCTTTGTGGTTAAGAAAAAGTCTCTCACGAAACCCGCGAGACTGATTAACGCAAGGATCGGACCGTGTGGCTCGGGTGCGGGGTCGAACAAGATGCGTGTGCGCTATGTGCCTGAATCTATTGGGGTGTTGGCAGAATTGCTGCGGTGGAGTGTGGTTGCGGCCCGGGGCGCCATCATGCGAGAGTCGAAAAGGATTGTTTCCATTCGGCGGAGGGGCGCGCTGGGCTCATTGGGCGAGCCGTCGGTAATCGTCGAATATTCAAGGTGTTGCGACCCGTCGCCGCGCGAGAGGAATGTGTTCGAAAGTTTTACAGTCCGGGCGCCTACTTTCGAGGGGGAGATTCCGCTTACGTAGTCTAGGAGTGGCGGTGGGCCTAGGTCCCGGTTCGTCGCAGGGCGTATTTGGCGATCAACTGATGAACGGTGGGGCGGCTCACGCCCAGTTCCTTGGCCGTCTTGGTGATGTTGCCGTTGTGCTTGACCAGAGTGCGCTCAACGAGTTCGCGTTCCGCCACCGATCGGGTTTCCCGGAGGGTCTGCCCGGATGGGGCGGCCTCAACCCTCTCGAGTTGGAGGTCTTCGGGGAGGATCCGACTTCCTTCCGCCATCACGACCGCCCGATTGATCCGGTTCTCCAATTCTCGGATGTTGCCTGGCCACGAGTAGCATTCCAGGGCCCCGAGCGCTTGGGCCGTGAAGCCCACGATCCGCTTCCCATGCTGTGTGGCGAATCTGTGCAAGAGCGCCTTGGCCAGGAGACGCAGATCTTGCCCTCGTTCGCGCAGCGGGGGCATCTGGATGTTGACCACATTGAGCCGGTAGAAGAGGTCCTCTCGGAATCGGCCGTCCTTCATGGCCACCTGCAGGTCCAGATTGGTCGCGGCCACGATGCGTGCATCGACGGAGATTTCTTCCCGTCCGCCGACCCGCTCAATCACTTGGGCTTGAAGAAAGCGTAGCAATTTGACCTGCAGCGGCGGTGAGAGTTCGCCGATTTCGTCGAGGAACAACGTGCCGCCCTGCGCCAGCTCGACCCGGCCCTTCCGCTGCACGTGCGCACCGGTAAAGGAGCCCTTCTCATGACCGAACAGCTCACTCTCCAGCAGCGTATCCGGAATGGCACCGCAGTTGATGGCGACGAAGGGGCCTCGCTTCCTGGCGCTTTCCTCGTGGACGGCCCTGGCCACCAGCTCTTTCCCGGTGCCGCTCTCTCCCATCACCAGGACGGGGATGTCCGATCCGGCCACTCGCCGGATTGTCTTGAAGACCTGCTGCATGACCGGACTCGTACCCAGAATCTCATGAAATGATTGCGTGGCCACGCGTTCCTGCAGACTGCGATTGTCCCGTTCAACCTCGGCCAGATACCGGGCGCGTTGGAGCACAATCTTCAGCA
>JACRLS010000166.1 GCA_016235225.1 Nitrospirota bacterium
CCCGAATGGCCTGACTCACTTGCGGTGGAATGTTCTTGGCCAGAGGGACTGGAGGAGCGGGTGGCTGCCCGGGTAACGCAATCGCAAAGTGCCCCGGCTTGACGGTCACGGTCTGTCCGTTCGAGGTAAAGTCCACGCTTCCGGAATCGCCGATGTTGGCAATGCCGGTAAATTCCTGACTTGGGAGCAGGGCCGGGTTGGCTTCCGCGGGGGCTGGAGATATGGCCACATGGCTGGACACTCCACTCGGCATCCCGGATTCGCTGGCACCCTTCTCGATCCAGACCACGAAGTAGGTCCCTCGCGCCGCAGCCATGGCGCTGGGAGTCCGGATCTCGAACCGGGAGCCAGAGCCCTGGAAGACTTTCGTGACCAGCGCCCGGACCTTCCCCTCCAGAAGATTGAAAACCATGTTCCGCTTGCCATGCTTCGGGTCGTAGATCTGCTCGTTGATCTGGATCTTCGTGTTCTCCGCCACCGCCAGCATGCTGTCATCTAGGAACAAGGCCTTGGCCCGTGAGGCGTCCTGCGTTTCGATAATAGCTTTATAGGCTACGGCGTCTGAAAGCTTCACAGACACAGGGACAGCTCCGCCTGGGCGCGTCATTTGTACCTGGCCCTGCACGGCTGTGAACGTGCCGACGGGCTCTGGTTCCGCGGCTTGGAGGGCGCCGCTTGAGATGCCCTGGCATATACCGATGAGGGCGACAAGGGCTGAGGTCAGGTGAACGGATGCGTGCATGGTGAGCCCCTCCCTGGTCTTGGACGCCGTCAGGACGTTCGTTGCGTATCGGCGAAACCGCTTGGCTCCTTCACTCCAAAATATAGCCGGCGAAACGGAGATCCGTTGGCCCCGGGAGATTATTCCGATGCAGGAGGTTGGTCGTCGTTGAGTGAGGTTAGAACAGGAGTGGTGAGGAGAAGAAGAAACCGGGGGATTGAAGACTATCAAGGGGAAAACGACGCAACTCCCCAGCCTGGTGACGGTGGCGGGCGCGAGCCCCAACTCTCCAGTCCATGCTGAGAAAGGCCTATTTGCGAATTTGTCCGACCAATTGTTTAAGCTTGCTGATTTTTTCCGGTAAAGCGTCTGACAAGGCAGCAGGAGGTGTAATTAAGGTTGGAATACCACCAGGGCTGCCGCCCTGCCCGACCACTGAAGATAAGGCTTTGAATGTGGAGACGTCAGCAGCGCTACTCTGGCTCCCCCCGGATGCTCCTGCGCCTTCTTGGGCTTGGTGTTCGGCCTTCTCTGCGAGGAGTTCTCGTTTGACCCCATCTCGCACAGAGGGCGGCGTATTGGCGAGGACCGTCGACAGGCGCTCACGGTTGCCCCCGGTTCCGAGGGCCTGCACGATCTCCCGAATGGCCTCTCGCTTCGACATATCTCTCAAGATGGTACCGACAATGGCTCCCGTCACATGGGCCGGGGCATTTCCACCGTAGGGGACCGGAGCGCTAGGCGGCTGGCCGGGCAGCGCCAGAGAATACTCCTGAGGCTTCACCGTCACGGTCTTTCCGCCTGACGTAAAGTCGACATTGCCGGACTCGCCGACATTCATGAGCCCTGTGGCGGCGCCCGCCGACTGAGCCAGTTCAGCGGACGTCATGGAGACGGGCAGAACGTGCGGCTCGGCCTCAGGAGCCCGTCCTCCCTGCAGCGGAGCGGTCTTGTCGGCGATCCAGACGACGAAATGGGTGCCTCGAGCCGCCGCGACAGCGGAGGGCGTATGGATTTCGAAACGCGACCCGGCGCCCTCGAAGACTCTTCCGACTAGGGCCCGCACCTGTCCGTGGACCAGGCTCATGACGGTGCTGCGTCGGTTGCCGGCCGGATCATAGATCTGTTCCGTGATTTCCACCCGGCTGTTCTCTCCGATCGTGAGCAGCGTGTCGTCGAGGAAAAGCGCTTTCGATCTCGACGCGCTCTGCGTCTCGATGACGGCTTTGAACAGCACGTCATCGGACACCTTCACCTGCACGGAAGCCGGCGCGCCTCGATGGGCCATGATGACTTTTCCTTGGACGGCCGTGAAACTGCCGACGACAGGAGCGGGGCTGTTCTCTGCCCGGAGGGGCGTGCCCAAAACCATAGTGATAAGCGCGACACACAGGAGAGCAAGGCGCAAATGGAGTGTCATAGCCATCCCCCTAAGACTGGCCGGCCAAGGTCAGTGACACGATGTTGCGGTTGTAGTCGAACGCCGCCACATTGACCTGGTCCCGGGTGTAGCTGTATTGCGCGATCACGGAAAGGCCCGCCAGGAGCTCACGACTCACGGTGGCGTTGAAGAGATAGATATTGTCTCGACGAATCGTTGTCCCGGTGGTCGAGAACGAGTTCGGATTGAGATAGTCCTGCCGGTAATAATCAAAGGCCATGTCAGTTCTGAACTGCCAGACGGGCGGCAGCCCGATTCCGGTGGTCAGCCGGTGTCCCTCATAGGCCCAGTCTGCGTTCGTGGTATTGCCGGGCGTGGTGGTCGCCGGTGAGCCGCCGCCGGTCACGTCTTTGTCGAAGACGTAGCCCAGGCGAACGTGCGCCTGCTTGTCGGCGAACAAGAGGTACTGCGTCACGCCAGCCATCCAGTTCTTCCCGTCTCTCGTGGAGTTGAAGAGAAAGCGTCCGTGTTGAAAATCTTTGTTCTGGTAGCGCAGATGGACTTGGGTATAGAGGCGATCACTTTCCGTCACGGTAAAGGTCGGTTGAAGGGCGTGCGCGATCAGATAGGGCGATCGCCCGACGTTGATATAATCATACGCATAAGACAGTCGCGACGTGAGGGGGCCGGCCTTATGTTGCACATACAACGACGGGGTATGGTCCTGCACATCGAACGCGCTGAGCGTCCGATGGAAGCTCTGGTAGAGGCTGTAGGCAGTCCCCAGGGTCCAGATGCCGTTGTCGAACGGACGAACCTCTCCTCGGCCAGAGAGGGCGGTCCGGTAGTCTTCTTTCTTGGAAATCCCGGTGGAGCCGCCCGGCGGCTGAATGCCGCCGGGGAGCAGGACCACGTTGGAATCATACTGCGAGCTCACGCTGAAATTCAGGTCCCACCACTTGGCAGTCGTGGCCGGTTTTGATCCCGTCAGCTGCTGAAGAAATTCTCGCGCCGATCTCGCCAACTCGGACTGCGGCTCGGCTTGGATGACGGCTTCGAATTCATGTTTCGCCTCGTCGGGCACGCCTTGTCGGTAATAGGCCAGGCCGCTTTGGTAACGGGCATCCGCCGCCAAATCCGGGCTGAGGCTCATGGCCTTGAACAGCCGGGGGTGTGCCTGGTCGTACTGGCCCAGCTTGTTGTGGGCGAGTCCCTGGTAGAAATGGACGAGTGGATCTTCCGGAAGGGCTTGTTGAGCGGAGGCTAGATTCGTGAGTGCGTCCCGATAAGATTCCTGTTGGTATTGCGCGATCCCAAGGCCGAGAAGAACTCGGCCGGATGTGGGGTCGCTTTCCAGCAAGGAAAGAAAAATCCGTTCGGCCTCGGCGGGCCGGCTGTTTCGCAGCAAGGTTTGGCCGAGGTAGTAGCGCGTCTCAGCATCTCCCGGTTTCTCTTTGAGAGCTTCTGAGAGGAGAGCTTCTGCCTCCGGGTAAAGGCCCTGGTTATACTTGAGGAGCCCCTTCGAGAAGTTCAGCTCGAAGAGTTGAGAATCGGATACGATTTGAGCCGAGGTAAACGACATGGTGAGCCCCGTTGTCCACGTTCCCAACCAGACGAGCAGAACGACGATCCGGACTGGCAAACCTACGAACTCGCAATCAGGTCTCACTCCGTGTCCTACCGGAACCACGGTTCGTGGCACTTCGGCGGTCCATCTTGTACGCGCGAGTGGAGGAAAAATCAATCCGGCGAAAGGAGGGTCTGGCTATTTTTCTTTCATTTCCAAGGTCTCAGTGAGACTGCCTTCTTCCAGGATCTTCACAGACTCACCGGCCGGGAGGGGAAGAAGGCCATATACGACGACAGGTTGCGGGCGCCCTTTGACTTTGACGGCTCCGATCTTCCGGCATTCCAGGTGCCCCAGTTTGGACTTGCCCTCTGACGAGGTGAAGTAAGGCCGGAGGCGGTCGGCTGTGTGTTCGGTGATCACAATCGGCACCTGGAACTGGCGGGTCAGGCCCTCGACGCGGGCCGCTAGGTTCACGTGGTCGCCGATGACCGTGTA
>JACRLS010000178.1 GCA_016235225.1 Nitrospirota bacterium
CACTGAACGAGGTGAATCCGATCAGATCGGAAAAAAGAAGCGTACATTCCTTGCGTTGCCCGCCCAGTTTGGCTTTTTCCGGATCCTTGATTAGTTCCTCCACGATCCGCGGGCTGACATAACTGGAGAACATGGCGCGAATCTCTTTCGCTTGCCGCTCTTCCGTGGAGAATTTGAGGACCGTGTTGGCCATAAAGATCAGCAGAATCGTCAGGAGAGGATAGGCCATATCGATCCAGAGGCTATGGCTGACAAAGAGGTAGTGGGCCACCGCCAGGAAGCCGAGCAGGGTGCCTGCGGCAACGGCTGCGCCGGCAAGGGCGCGCAATCGGGGCAGAATGATTCCGAGGCCCACACCAAACATCAAGATTGTCGCTTTGTCGACGGGACCGGCCCAGAGGGACTTTTCCAAGAACCGTTGATCCAAAATATTGGCGACGACGGTGGCATTTTTCTCGACGCCGGGAAAATTGGCCGAGTAGGGCGTGGCCTTCTGGTCGTACGTGCCTAGTGCGGTGGTGCCCACGAGGACGATTCGGTCCCGAAAGGTGCCCGCCGAAACTCGTCCGTGGATCACGTCGGTCGCCGAGACAGATCGAAACGTGCCCTCGCGTCCGTAGAAATTGATCAACAGGCGGCCGCGTTGATCGGTCGGCACCGTGATGGGCCCAAGCGTCACCCCTTCGCCGAGGATGAGCGCAGCTTGTTCTCGCGGGTAGGCCAGTGCCGCACGAGCGGTCTCGAGGGCCAGGGCCGGATAGTAGGCGTCGGGCTCTCCGTACTGAAGGCTCAGGTACTCATAGCGGGTAATTCCATCCGGTTCTGGCAACGAATAGACATGGCCGAGGCTGGCGGCTGCCTGGACGAATGGGATCTGCGGTGGCGTGAGTTCAGAAGCCCGATAGGGCGACAAGGCTTCGCCGATCCGGGACTGCCGCACGAGCATGAAACGCAATCGGTCCATGGAGGGAGGAGAAGGTCGTTCTGTCGCCGGTGCTCGAGAGGCCGCGGTGGTCTCCGGGACGACGAGCGAATAGGCAAGTACCACATTTCCGGCAGACCGAATGGCCTCTGCAAGTTGGTAATCCGGATCGGATTGCTTTACCTGCTCACGGAGGCGCGTCTGGATTTCGGGAGGCATGCCGGCGTGCACCCCTGGTAGGCTGGCCAGATCGCGGAGCATGGATAGATGCTCATTCTGTTCGGCCTCTGGATAGAGGATGTCGAGCGCGATGACCTCGGCGCCGTCCTTCGCCAGCGCCTCCACGAGGCGAGCCTGGATGGTACGTGACCAGGGCCAGCGGCCCACGTCCTTGAGGCTCTTCTCGTCCACGGCAACGATGACCACATCGGGGTTGGCCGGCTGTTCGCCTCGAAGACGGAACCGGAAATCCAGAAAGACATTCTCCAAGCGGGCGAGAGGGGCCGGTGCTACCCATGTCAGGACCAACATCAGCAGGGTGAGGGTTAGCGAGAGCCCCAGTCCGATCCGATGAATGACATGCGTTTTCCCGAGCCAGGTGCGGGTCATGGCAGGGAGCCTTCCGGGTCCATTCGTGTGTGACGACTGTGGTAGAGTAGCAAGCCTTGCCGATCCGCACAACCAAACCGATCGTGCATTCGAGGTGACGGGTCTTGGGAGTGAAGAGGGATCGCACACACACCAGGAGGGCTATGATGCAGAACGTCTTATGGCGAATCCTGTTGTCTCTGCTCGTGCTGTGGTGGATACCGGTCGGGGTGAGCGAGACTCCGGCGTCCGGCGAGCCAAGTGGCATGGCTCCAGCGCAAGCCGGACCGGCCGGCGCGCCGCCTCTTCTGGCCCCCGTAGTCGGGCGCTATCAGCTCATCGTGGTGCCGGGGCACTCGGCGAGCCCGTTCTTGCTCGACACCGTGACCGGCTGTGTCTGGCAGCAGGGCCAGAGCCAGGAAACCAAACGCACCGTGTTTTTGGAAGCGGACGTGGAGAACCTGCACTGGAGTTGGGGCGGCGGGACCCAGCAGATCTTGTCTTCGCGCGTGGAAAATTCCTCGTTTACGGATGATCAGAAGCGACTGTGGAAGGAGAGCCTGCAAAAAACCAGTTGCGGGTCGACGAACGTGGTCCTGACGCCTGGGCAACTCTCCGGCCCTGTGGCGCCGAAGGCGTCGCCACCGGTGCCAGCTCCGGCACCGTAGAGAGGCGGTCGTTACGTTGCGGGGGGACTGCCCGGCTGGCGGATCGGGAGTCGGAGGTGGAACGTCGTACCGCGGCCCGGCTCGCTGTCGACCGTCACCTGCCCGCCATGGGCATCGACCGCGTCCTTGACGATCTTAGTCCCAAGTCCCGTACCACCAGCTTTAGTGCTGACGGCGCGCGGGGTAAACAACCGCTCCCGGACCTCGGGCAGCATCCCTCGGCCCGTATCGGCAACGTCGATCAGCACCGAGTCTCCCTGAGCCGCTCCTCTAATCGTGACGGAGCCACCGCGCGGAACCTCAGGAATGGCATTGTTGACCAAATTATAGAACGCGTTGTAGAGACGTCGTTCGTCGGCCTGAAGGAAGGGCAGTTGCTCCAACCCCTCCATTCGCAAGACGACCCCCTTCTCGTCCGCCAGGAACCGGAGGGTCTTCACCACCTGCTCAACGATCGCGTCGATGCGGCAGGCCATGAACTGCGGAGGGGAACTTCGTCCCTTGATGCAGTCGGCGATTCCGCGGACGCGATCCTGAATCCGCCGGCTGGCATCGTGGACCATGTCCAGCACTTCCTGGCAGGTCTTGCGGCTGGCGTCAACCTGTTTCGGGTGTTCCTTTTCGAGCGACGCGAAGAGGTCGGCTAGCTCTGAGTTGAGCAGGCCGGCGCCGCACACCACCGGCATCAAGAGATTTTTCACGTCGTGGCTGATGTCTCCGAGGAGGCGCGCGACTTCGGCTAGTCGAGCTTCTTCGTGGAGTCGGGCCTTCTCAATCTGATCGGCGGCGATCGCCGAAATAATCGTGAGAATGGCGAGGTCATCGTCATCCAGGACGCCGTCTCGCTTGTTCAGAATTTCCATGACGCCGATCGGCTCGCCGGCCCAGCGTTTGAGCGGCAAGGCGATCATATCGCGTGTTTCGTAGCCCGTGCGCTGGTCCACCCCTTCCCAATGGCGACTGTCTGTCTTCACGTTCCCGACGATCACCCCTTCGCCTTTCTTGTACACCCATCCGGCGACCCCGTGGTCTAAGGAGAAGGCGGTTCCTTTCAGCAAATCGGCCTTGGCGCCCATCACGTGAGCGAACCGGAGCTCGTGTGTGTCCAGATTGGCCAGCAAGACCGAGCCGGCTTCCGCGCCGACGACTTCCAGCGCCGCTTGGAGCGCGCGTTCGACGAGATCCTCCACCCGGATATTGGGAACCGACTGATCCGAGGGCTGTGGTGTCCGGCACGCTCATGGAGGCACCGAAGATTCGTCGAACCGGCATGACTGGGGGAGACCTCCGCCCGGCCGGTTTGACGCGCGCTTGGCGCGATGAAAATTGAAGTCAGGTTCTGAACTGATCCTTGAACAGGACGTGGTCTTTCGCGGCCTTGGCGACCGCCGCCGTCAGCTTGTCAGGCTGGACCGGCTTCACCAGGTACTCCGTGATCCCCTGTTGGAACAGATCCGCTGCGCCGCGCGCGTCGTTTTCCCCCGTGAGCACGATCACTGGGACGGAGGGAAACTGGCTGCGGAAGTAGCCGATGGCATCCTGGCCGCGAACCTTAGGCATGTTCAGATCGCAAATCACTCTTGTCCAAAATAGCTTATGACGTTGGGTCATCCGAAGGTGTAGGGTGTTGGTGAATCGCCAAACCCACCAGCCTCTAACC
>JACRLS010000188.1 GCA_016235225.1 Nitrospirota bacterium
CGGGTGGCGATGACCGGGGGCCTCAGCCGCCCGCAGCGGAAAGGGACAGAAGCCTACCGATCCACATACCGTGTGACAGCTGAGCGTGGCCGCGGCGTGTCAATCGGTGACGGACTCCCGCGGGGGAATGGGTGAAGCGAGGACGGCTGGGGTGGTCAGCGACAGGACCCGCATCTCTTATCGCCCGCTTTTCATCGCCCGTTCCATCTCTCGGCCGGCCTCCCGTTCTTTGATACTTTCGCGGCGATCGTGGTGCTTTTTGCCGCGGGCCAGGGCCAGCTCGACCTTGGCATGACCTCTCGGCGTGAAATAGATGCGCAGCGGGACCAGCGTGAGCCCCTTCTGCTGCGTCTGCCCCATCAGCTTGTTGATTTCCTTCCGGTGGAGGAGCAACTTGCGGGGCCGCAGCGGATCGTGATTCATGATGTTCCCGTGGCTGTAGGGACTGATATGGCAATTGTGGAGGATCAGTTCGCCACGAGCGTCCACGGCGGCCTAGCAATCCTTGAGGTTCACGCGGCCGTCGCGGAGTGATTTGACTTCCGTCCCCTTGAGGATGATCCCTGCTTCGAACTTGTCTCCGATCTCATAATCGTGGAACGCCTTCCGATTTGTGGCGACCACTTTCTCCTGTTTGTCCTTCGCCGGTGACTTAGGCATGGGCCCACTATAGCATCCGCGCCGGCCTGTCGCGCTAGTCTTGTCTCACCTCTGACCAGATCGCCCGCCAGGGGGGCGCGCCTCACTGACCCGGCAGAAGACCGGAGACCCACCGAGCCTTGCCCAGGAAGGAAAGCGGAAACTGACTGAGTCTTCGAGGGAATTTCCGAAGGGTTCCGTCTGGCTGAGGCCGGAAGGGTCGCTCCGAGAGGCGCGGAGACGTCAGGGACTTGCCGGCGAGTCCCGACTCGCGGCGGGGGCAAAAGACTGCTAGAATCCCCGCCATGCCCGCCCCGCGCTTCTTCGATTCCTTTGCCGCCGTGTTGGATCGCCTGGCCCCCCGACTAGGCCTCGAGACCAAACTGTGGGAAATGCGACTCCAGCAACGCTGGCCCGCCATCGTCGGCGAACGCATCGCGGCCCATACGCACCCCGAGCGGATCTGGTTTAAGAAGCTCTACGTCCTCGTGGAGAGTTCCGTCTGGTCGCAGCAACTGCTGTTCCTGAAGCGGGACCTCCTGCAGAAGATCGGCCAGGCCACCGAGTCCCATCTCGTCGAGGATCTTATTTTTCGGGTGGGCGTCATTCCCGCACACGACGCCGAGACCACGTCGAGGAAGTTGGAGACGCCTCCGCTGCCAGACCCAAGCCCGGAGACACTGGCCGACGCCGCGGCGCATGCGGCCGTCGTCGCCGATCCTGAACTACGCGCGCGGCTTACAGAGGTGATAGCGAGGTCTCTGGCTCAGGCTCCGCGCCCGCTGGAAGGGGATCGGTCACGCGTCCCTTGAAGAGAATGCGCGTGGCGCCTCCGGCGGCATCGGGTCCGGAGATAGGACCGACCCGCCCCTCTTCTTCCTGATCCTCCAGCCGATAGTAGCCGCGGACGGCTTTCTCCACGTTCACGCGGACCCCAGGCTCACCGGCCAGATACTTCTGGAGCATCTCAGGCTCCGTCCATCCATCACTGGTGAAGATATAGACCACGATCCGGCGGTAGCGTCCTTCGGGATCGCCCGGCGTCGTGGGTTGAATCTTCATGGCGGCAAAATCGTGCGTCTGGCGGCCGACTTTGCGGAAGCGCGCCAGCAAGGTTTCGATTTGCTGGTCGGTCGTCCACGGGGGGACGTGGGCTGCAACCACGTGGCCGGCTTGCGAGCCGATACTGAAGGGGGGAATCGACCGGTCCGGCCTGGTGAGAAACATGCCGCCCCAGATCAACGCAAAGGAACCAATCAACACGCCCAGGCCTAATTTGACGACGATGTCGAGCGGCTTCTTCTCTCCATGCGATTGGCGTTGCGGCATGTCTGGTCTCCCGAGGCTGATTGGCGCTCTCGGGAGACGCGATCAGCCGTCAGTGCTCAGCTCTTCGAGTCTGAGGGAGGGAGGGCTTCTGAAGGGGTGGCATCGCAGTGCGAGAACTCGACCGTCGGACCCCGTGTGCGCTGACGGCTTCCGAGCGAAGATCCCTGCTAGCTTTTCCCCTCGTCGTCGCCACCGCCGGCTTCTTCGCGATCGACGCTCTCGGCGATCCGGGCCACGGCCACCACGCGATCATCCGGCTCATCGAGCTCCAGTACCCTGACGCCCTGCGTGTTGCGGCCGATTTCGCGGATGTCGCTCACCCGGCAACGCAGGATCTTGCCCTTGGCCGCCATGAGCATCACTTCGGCGTCGTCTTTGACTTGGAGGAAGCTGACGGCCAAGCCGTTTCTCTCCGTCGTCTTCACGCTGATGATGCCCTTGCCGGCGCGGCCCTGGATTCGATATTCGCTGACGGGCGTCCGCTTGCCGTAGCCGCCCTCGGTAATGGTCAGGATGGACGTCGTTGAGTCGGGCGTGATGGTTTCCATGCCGATGACTTCGTTGCCCTCTTCCAGCGTGATGCCGCGGACGCCGTGCGCCGTGCGCCCGATGGGCCGGGCCTCCTCTTCCTTGAAGCGAATCACGATGCCCTGCTTGGTGCCCAAAAGGATCTCGCGCTGGCCGTCGGTAATCTGGACGCCGATCAGCTTGTCCCCCCCGTCCAGGGAGAGCGCGATGATGCCGCCCTGGCGGGGATTGCCGTAGGCGGAGAGTTCGGTCTTTTTGATCACGCCCTGTTTCGTCGCCATGATGACGAACCGGTCCTCGCGGAATTCCTTCACCGGCAACGTCGCCGTGACTTTCTCCTCTCCGGAGAGCGCGAGCAGATTCACCATGGCCTTGCCCTTCGCCGCCCTCCCGGCTTCCGGAATTTCATGGACCTTGAGCCAGTAGACCTTGCCCGCATCGGTGAAGAAGAGCAGGGCATCGTGCGTGGAGGCCGTGAAGAGCGTTTCGACGAAATCTTCCTCGCGCACCCCCATGCCGATTTTGCCCTTGCCGCCGCGCCGCTGCGAGCGGTAGAGGGAGACCGGGTTCCGCTTGATGTAGCCGGCGTGTGAAATCGTCACCACCACTTCCTGTTCCGCAATCAGGTCTTCGACCGTCAGCTCGGCCTGCTCTTTGACGATCTGGGTGCGCCGCTCATCCTTGTACTCTTCCTTCACGGCGAGCAGCTCGTCCTTGATGATCTTGCGCACCAGCGCTTCGCTGCCGAGGACCGACTTGAGATACTCGATCCGTTTCAGGATCTCCGTGTACTCCTCGATGAGCTTGTTGCGTTCCAGTTGGGTCAACCGCTGCAGGCGCATGTCCAGAATGGCGTTCGCCTGGAGCTCGCTGAGCCGGAACTGGCCCATCAAGCCGGCCCGCGCCTCCTCCGGAGACGGAGACCGGCGGATGAGCGCGATGACGGCGTCGAGGTTGTCGAGGGCGATCTTGAGCCCTTCCAGGATGTGGGCCCGCTCTTCGGCCTTGCGCAGCTCGAAGGCGGTGCGGCGGACGACCACCTCGCGCCGGTGCTCGATGAACGCGTCGAGAATCTGCTTGAGATTCAGCACCTCGGGCCGGTTGTGCACCAGCGCGAGCATGATGACGCCGAAGGTGGTCTGAAGCTGGGTGTGCTTGTACAGATTGTTGAGGACGACGAGCGGAATGTCGCCGCGCTTGATCTCGATCACCACGCGGACCCCGTCGCGATCCGACTCGTCGCGAATGTCCGAGATGCCTTCGACCTTCCGCTCCTGCACGAGCTCCGCGATCTTTTCGATCAGGCTGGCCTTGTTCACCTGATAGGGAATCTCCGTGACGATCAGTCGGTCGCGATCCGTGCGCTCGTCGGTCTCGATGCTCACCTTGGCCCGGAGCGTGAGGAGTCCACGACCCGTCTCATAGGCCTTCCGGATGCCCTCGGTCCCATAGATGAACCCGGCGGTGGGGAAGTCGGGGCCGGGAATCGCCTTCATCAACTGCGGGATCGTGACGGCCGGGTTGTCCAGGACCAGCATGAGCCCGTTGACGACTTCGGCCAGGTTGTGGGTCGGAATGTTCGTCGCGTACCCGACGGCAATTCCGCCCGCCCCGTTGACCAGCAAGTTGGGCACCCTGGCGGGCAGCACCAACGGCTCGGTTCGGGACTCGTCGTAGTTCGGCCCGAAATCCACCGTTTCCTTGTCGATGTCGGCGAGCATTTCCTCGGAGAGCTTCGTGAGGCGGGCTTCCGTGTACCGCATCGCGGCCGGCGGATCGCCGTCCATCGAGCCGTAGTTCCCCTGGCCGTCCACCAGCGGATTCCGCATGTTGAAGTCCTGCGCCATGCGGACCAAGGTGTCGTAGATGGCCGAGTCGCCGTGCGGATGATAGTTGCCCATGATCTCGCCGACGATTTTGGCCGATTTGCGATAGGGCCGGTTGGGGGCCAGGCCCATCTCGTTCATGCCGAAGAGGATGCGGCGGTGCACCGGCTTGAGGCCGTCCCGCACATCAGGCAGGGCGCGTCCCACGATCACGCTCATTGCGTAATCGAGGTACGACGAGCGCATCTCGTCTTCAATGGCAATCTGCGTCAGGCGTTCATCGGTCGGCATTCTTCGAACTCCAAAACGGTGGTCAGGGGTTAGTGGTCCGTGAGGTGCTGGCGCTGCCTCCGATCA
Organism: Nitrospirota bacterium; assembly: GCA_016235225.1. Lineage (GTDB taxonomy): Bacteria > Nitrospirota > Nitrospiria > Nitrospirales > Nitrospiraceae > RSF151. Next base: position 4,680 of record JACRLS010000188.1, read on the forward strand.
CCGACCACTGTCCACCGACCATTCCTTTAGATGTCGAGGTTCCTCACTTCCAGCGCATGTTCCTGAATGAAATTCCGGCGCGGCTCCACTTCGTCGCCCATCAGAATCGAGAACACGTCGTCCACACCGGCCACATCCTCCAGCTTGACCTGGAGGAGGGTGCGCTTCTCGGGATCCATTGTGGTCTCCCAGAGCTGCGTCGGATTCATTTCGCCGAGGCCCTTATAACGCTGGATCGAGAGGCCTTGCTTGCCCTGCTCCAGAGTCGCTCGGACCAGCTCCGCGGTCGTGGCGAATTCCGTCGGCTGTCCCCCGATCTTCACCTTGTACGGCGCCTTGCCCAAGCCGATCGCCGCCGGCGCGAGTTTCTGCAATTCGCGGAAGTCGGCTGAGCCGACCAAGTCGTGCGACACCTCGATGGCATAGGTGGCCCCGCCGAGCTGCACCTGGCATTTCACCCGATTGGATTGGTGTTCCTCGTCCGCCACGATATCGAGCGTGATGTTCGCCTTGGGATGGGCGACGGCGAGCGCCTTTTTCACGTTGGCTACGGTCTTGTTCAAGGTCGCCGCATCCTTCAACAGGTCCCGGTCCACACCCGGCTCGTCGACGAACACGCGCAGGAACCCACCCTCCCGCTGCCGTTTGCTGAAGCGACCCAGGAGCGACTCGAAGGCGATCATCTTCTTCAGAATCGGCACGAGGCGGCGGCCGGTCACGAATCCCTCGGCGCCTTCCGTGTAGACCTCGACGTCTTCGACCGCCAGGTCCGAGAGATAGTCGTTCAGGGCATTCTCATCCTTGAGATACCGTTCCGTTTTCCCTTTCTTCACTTTGAAGAGGGGCGGCTGCGCGATGTAGATGTAGCCGCGCTCGATGAGCTCGTGCATCTGACGATAGAGGAAGGTCAGCAGCAGGGTCCGGATGTGGCTGCCGTCCACGTCGGCGTCGGTCATGAGGATGATCTTGTGATAGCGGGCCTTGGCGATGTCGAAGGCCTCCCGATCGGGCTTCTCGCCGTCCTCTTCCCGTTTCCGCCCGATGCCGGTGCCCAGGGCCATGATCAGCGTCCTGATTTCCTCGCTCGACAGCATCTTGTCGAACCGGGCCCGTTCCACGTTCAGGATCTTGCCCTTCAGGGGCAGAATGGCCTGGAACTTACGGTCGCGCCCCTGCTTGGCGGAGCCGCCGGCCGAGTCGCCCTCGACGATGAACAGCTCGCTGTGCGCCGGATCTTTTTCGGAGCAGTCCGCCAGCTTGCCGGGGAGCGAGCCCCCGTCCAGCGCGCTCTTGCGGCGAATCAGGTCCTTGGCTTTCCGCGCCGCCTCCCGGGCCCGCGCGGCGTCGAGGGCCTTGCCGATGATTTTCCGCGCGATCGGCGGATTCTCTTCGAAATAGGCGCCCAGGTGCTCATTGATCGCCGCTTCGACGAGACCCTTGACCTCGCTGTTCCCCAGCTTGCCCTTGGTTTGTCCTTCGAACTGCGGATTGCGGACCTTCACGCTGACGACGGCGGTGAGGCCCTCCCGCACATCGTCGCCGGTGAGAGACTCCGTTTCTTTCTTGAGCAGGTCGTTGGCGTTCGCGTAGGTGTTGATGGTCCGGGTGAGCGCCGCCTTGAATCCCACCAGGTGGGTGCCCCCCTCGCGGGTGTTGATGTTGTTCGCGAAGGAAAAGAGATTCTCCGCATACCCGTCGTTGTACTGGAGCGCCACCTCCAGAATCATGTCGGGCTTCTCCACGTTGACGTAGATCGGCCGGTGCAGGGGGGTCTTGGCTTCATTGAGGTGCTCGACGAAGGACACGATCCCGCCCTTGTACCGGAAGACCTGCTCCTTTTCTTTGCCCTCATCTTTCAGTGAAATCTCCAGCCCCCGGTTCAGGAAGGCCAACTCGCGCAGGCGCTGCGCCAGGACATCGAAGCTGAACTCGAGGGATTCAAAGACCTGCCCGTCCGGCTTGAAGGTCACTTTGGTCCCGCGGCGCTTCGTCTTGCCCGTGACTTTGAGAGGGGCGGTCGGCTTCCCGCGCTCATACCGCTGCTCAAACACCTGCCCGTCCTGCCAAATCTCCAGCTCGAGCCATTCGGACAGGGCGTTGACGACGGAGATGCCGACTCCGTGCAGTCCGCCGGACACCGTATAGGCGCCCTGCTCGAACTTGCCGCCGGCGTGGAGCACCGTCAGCGCCACTTCCGCCGCCGACTTTTTCTGCGTGGAATGCATCCCGGTCGGAATGCCGCGGCCGTTATCGACGACGGTGACGCTGCCATCGATGTGGATAGCCACCTCAATGGCCTCGCCGAACCCGGCCATGTGTTCATCCACACTGTTGTCCACGACTTCGTAGACCAGGTGGTGCAGCCCGTCCGGTCCCGTGCTCCCGATGTACATGGCCGGCCGCTTGCGCACCGCGTCCAGGCCTTCCAGCACCTTGATCTGGTCCGCGCTGTAGCTGTCCGACTTGCCGCCGGACTTTAATCCGGAATCAGGGCCGTTGTCGTTGTCCTGCTCTTTCGTCGCCATTCGACTCCCTATCGGCGGTGACCAGTGACTCGTGACACGGGACCGCGAAAATCTTCTCTACGTCCTCGTCTCATCTCGAACCCGTCACCCGTCACGCATCACCCGTCACTCCTAGACCTTGATCGGCATCACGACACAGGAAAATCCCGGATTGCCCGGCTCACGGATCAAGCAGGGACTCAGGGCTGCATCCATCTGGAGCGAGACGGACTCGCCGTCGATCACGCCCAGTGCGTCCATCAGATACCGCGCATTGAAGCCCGTCGTGAGCGTCTCGCCGGCATAGCGGACCGGCACTTCTTCGGTCGCTTCGCCGAGATCCGGATTGCTGGAAAAGAGCGTCAGCGCGCCGGGGGCAAAGGTCACTTTGATCGCGTTCGTCTTGTCCCGCGAAAGGACCGCCACGCGACGCAACGCGCCCTCCAACAAGGCCTTCTCGGCCACCACCACCTTGTCCTTCTCCCGTTCCTTCGGAAGGACCTGCTGATAGTTGGGATAATTTCCTTCCATCAAGCGCGAGGTCATCAACAGCCCGCTCTTGCGAAAGATCAAGAGATTCTTGGTGAACCCGATCTGGGGCTCGCCGTCGCCCTCTTCGAGGAGGCGGCGCATTTCCATGGCGGCTTTCTTCGGGATGATCGCTTTCACTTCCCGCGGGGCCTCTTTGCCGCCTGGAGCCCCGAGGTCCTGCTCCGCGACGGCCAGGCGGTGGCCGTCGGTCCCGACGAGTCGCAGCACGGTTTTCATGTCCGTAACGATCAGGGTCACGAGCAGGCCGTTCAGAATGTAGCGGGCATCATTGTCCCCCACCGCAAACAGCGTCTTCCGGATCAGATCGGCCAGATTGGCCCCGGCCATTGACGTCAGCCCTTCACGCTCGATCGCGGGCATGGCCGGAAACTCCGAGCTGGCGAGCCCGACGATCTTGAACTGGCTCTTGCCGGATCGGAGGGTCGCCCAGTGATTGTCGCCTACCACCAGCTCGACGTCCCCGTCGGGCAGTTCTTTGAGGATTTCATAGAGTTTGCGCGCGGACACCGTGGTCGAGCCTGGTTGCTGGACCACGGCTTTATAGAGCGCCCGCATGCTGATCTCGAGATCCGTCGCCAGGATGTCCACGCCGTCCGTCTTCGTTTCGAGCAGAATGTGTGACAAGATCGGCATCGTGTTGCGTTGCTCCACGACGCCCTGGACGCGCTGCAGACCCACTAACGGCTCATCGCGCGCGATGCGTAGTTTCATGATGTGGCCCCCCGTGTCCCGCGTCTCAAGCCCGTTATCCCTTGGCAATCTGCGTCTTCAAGCTCTCGATGGTGGCTCGCAGATCGCTGTTGGCCTCCAGGGCCTTGGCGATCTGACGGCACCCGTGAATGATGGTCGTATGGTCTTTTCCTCCGAACTGACGCCCGATCTCCGGAAAGGACGAGTCGGTGAGCTCCCGGCAGAGATACATGGCGATCTGTCTCGGTTGGACCAGGGTCTTGCTGCGTCGCCGCGACTTCAGGTCCGCGATGCGGACGTGATAGCGCGCGGCGACGATTTCCTCGATGTCATCCATGGCGATGATCTTCTTTTTCTCGCCGATCACATCCCGCAAGACGGTCTTGGCCAGCTCGAGGCAAATGCGTTGTCCCGTCAATGACGAGTAGGCGCCCAATCGGATGAGCGCGCCTTCGAGCTCACGGATATTGCTCTTCATGCTCTCGGCCAGCAGTTGGACCACATCATCGGGGAGGGTCAGACCCTCGTCCTCGGACTTCTTGCGTAAGATCGCGATCCGGGTTTCCACGTCAGGCGGCTTCATGTCCGCGATCAGTCCCCACTCCATCCGGGAGCGAAGCCGCTCCTCAATGTCCGGCATGTCCTTGGGAATGCGGTCGCTCGAAAGAACAATCTGCTTGTGAGCCTCGTACAGGGTATTGAAGGTATGGAAGAACTCTTCCTGCGTCCGCTCCTTGCCCGCCAAGAATTGGACATCATCGATGAGCAGCATGTCGATGTGCCGGTATCGCTTCCGCAGATCCATCATCTTGTCGTACCGGATCGAGTTGATGACTTCGTTGGTAAACTGCTCCGTCGTAACATAGGCGATCCGTACGTCGGCGCGCTCTCCCACAAAATTTCCGATCGCATTGAGCAGGTGGGTCTTGCCCAGCCCGACCCCTCCGTAGAGGAACAGTGGGTTATAGGCCTCGGCCGGCTTCTCGGCCACTCGCATACTGGCCGCATGTGCAAACTGGTTGCTGGCTCCTACAACAAAGGTCTCGAACGTGTACTTGGGGTTGAGATGCGCGGGCTTTCTCGTCCGTGGCGCTTGGTTCGGCCGTCCTTCCGGCCGCAGTTGGTCCTGCTTGACGTGCCCTGTCCGTTCCGTCGTCACAAAGACGAAGCTCACCTGAGGGTCATGGAGGACCGTCTGCAGCGATTCAGCAATGAGATCCTTATGATGTTCTGTCAGCCAGTCACCGAAAAACTTATTGGGGACCTCGAGGCGTACACAGGAGTCTTGGACGCCACGGACACGTACAGGGGTAAACCACGTATCAAAGACCTGACGTGGAATTCTCTCCCCAATGACGCCCAACGCCTGATCCCATATCGCTTGCCCTTGTGACATGTGTTTCCTTTATTTCTTAGAGCTATACACAGCCTTATTCACACCTGTTGATAGTGTGTTATCACGTAAAAACAAGCACTTATAGTCGTCTCCGCGTAGTACGTATTCGCCGGTCTGATCACCACTCCTTCTAAAAATCCCTCTTAGTTATCCGGATGGCTGCTCAGGCAATTCAGCGCCTGTCCCCACGTTTTCCATAACGTAGTACAGACCTTTACCGTATGACCGATGTCGCTTCTCATCAGAACCAGTCGTCCCATTCCGAGTTCTCCCCACCATCCCCACCCCTTACTCCTATCCGCTACGACGACGTTCTTCTTATCTCATACATGTTCGAAGAAGTAAGAGCCTGTTTACATCACCACCACTCTATCCGTCTTGAAGATGATAACAAGGAGATCGTGCAGCGATATCGATCTTTCGTCATGTGCGGAAGAAGCACTGGAGGAAGCTGGTCGCCTGAGAACATACTGTGGAACACTTGAAGTTGATGAAGCCCCCCCGCGTTGTGTCACGAATCGGAGATTCGATCTCGAATCTGTATCTTGGAGGACTAAAGAACGAGCCTCACTCTCCGGTCGTGTCATGATGATAAGCGTCTCAGTCATAAGACGTGACTAGAAGATAATGCTTCTGTCGCTCGTCGTGATCAGTGTCTGAATGTCGTGAAGAGGTCGTTCAGTCACCCGGAGGTTACGGCTCGGCTTGTACTGGGATTGGGATCCGAGTGGAACGATGAAGGGAATATCGAGTTGTGCGAGGGATGGAAGATACTTTTCGAAAATATCGAGGTCGATAATGTCATCTAGGTCGCTAGTCGTGAGGAGACGGGACGGACCTAAGAGCACCACTGAGAGGGGATTTCCTCCTGTACTCAAGCCAAGCGCTATCCGGAGAGCTTCAACAGGACGATGAGTTTTGCGCGGGTCCTCTTGTGTGATGACGACAATAGATGGATGCATCTGTGTCTACGTGAACGCGAGAAAGCGATCACATCCGTTTATGATATTAGAGAGTACAACAAGACCGCAGAGCGAGACTGTGTGGGGGAGATTTTTTGTGGAGACCTGATGTCGGTCACACCCATATGCACAGGCAAAGAACTTTACCCCCGATTGTGAGAGGGTGAGATATCGCTCATCACGGAGACTCTGAACGCCCTCATCAATCAGGTAGAGATAGACGTCCAGTCCGGCTTGGAGGGCCTCCTGACAGAGATGAAAAACCGCCTGTGAATTGGAGTTCGTCGATGGAGACGCGAGGAGGACGCCGAGCTTCTTACTCTGCATGGTAATCCACAGGGCGGTAATGGCAGGAAATAAATTGAGAATCAATAACTTATGAGAGCATGTCTCAGTTTGTGGAGGGTACCGTTTTCTCTCTCTAATGTCAACAGAGAATCTTGGCGGAGAGAGGCTATTCGGCAGGGGAATGAAGACGTGCGGAGACCCTCGCCACGACTTCAGAGAACGGGACCTCTTCTTGAGCTTTCGACCGCATGTCACGAAGGAGAACGAAGCCCTTTGCAACCTCGTCATCGCCGATGATGGCGACAAGGAGAGCCCCAAGACGGTCGGCATGCCTGAGCTGTGCCTTCAATGAAGAAGCCGCACGCAGGTCAGCGTCCGCTCTCAGGCCTGCCCTGCGCAAGTCATCGAGCACCCGAACCCCGACGGGGATCCCTGCTGACCCAAAAGCAGCCACACAGATCAGCGGCTCCGCCGGAGGGAGACCGGCCTCAGGAAGAAGGAGAGCGACACGTTCTAAGCCGACGGCAAACCCGACAGCCGGCGTCTCAGATCCCCCCAACGCTTTGACGAGGCCATCATACCGTCCCCCGGCCCCGACGGCATTTTGCGCACCCAGCCGCCCTCCCGTGACCTCAAACGTCGTCAGCGTGTAGTAATCGAGACCGCGCACCAGACGGGGATTCAGCACAAAGGGAACCCCGAGCATCGAGAGCCCCTCCGTCACCCGGGCAAAATGCTCGCGGGCGGACGGAGACAGGTGATCGGTCAGCCGGGGGGCCTCTTCGGTCGCAGCCCGGCACTCCGGGACCTTGCAATCCAGGACGCGAAGGGGATTCGTCTGCATCCGACGGCGACAATTGCCGCAGAGACGATCCTCGCGGGTCTTTAAGAACTCAACCAAGACCGCCTTGTAGGCCGGACGGTCGGTGGCATCACCCAGGCTATTGACCTCGAATGTCAACTCGGTCAGCCCCAAGCCGTTCAGGAACCGCCAGAGCAACGACATCACTTCCACGTCGGCGTAGGGGCTCGGACTGCCGAAGGACTCCACCCCGAACTGATGAAACTGTCTCAGCCGTCCCGCCTGGGGACGTTCGTGTCGAAACATGGGACCGAGGTAATACAACTTCTGAGCACCAGCCACCGAACCGAGGCCGTGTTCGATATACGCGCGCACAGCCCCGGCCGTTGCTTCCGGGCGCAGGGTGAGAGAGGTTCCATCGCGGTCTTGAAAGGTGTACATTTCCTTTTCGACGATGTCGGTGCTGGCCCCGATGCTCCTGGCAAACAGCTCTGTGACCTCGAAGATCGGGATCCGGATCTCATGAAATCCATAGAGGGACGCGGCACGGCGAGCCGCCGCCTCGATCGCCTGCCAACGGCGGATCTCGTCCGGTAGGATGTCTTTGACGCCCTTGATCCCGTGAATCATGGTCCCGTGCCTCGAACGTCTTGTCTTTCGCCCGCGCGACGCGAACTATAGCGACGGGTCTGGGGCAAGTCAACGCGTTAGCGGACGGTTCTGTTGGCGGCTTGCGCCTCTGCAAGACCGGCGGTATAGTGCGGCGCAACCTGGGAAACGATGAACGAGGAATGATGAATGATGAACGCTGAACGGCAGAGAGATTCTTCGAATTGCGTTCATCGTTCAGCATTCATACTTCAGCGTTCGGGTAAAGCATGACTACTGGCGGTCCACAACGTCGCGTCATCGCGGTCGCGCCCATGCCGCCTGAAAAGTCCGCCTATGCCCTGGCACGGTACAGTCGCTCCCCGGACTCGATCGAGGAGAGCCTGCGGTGGGTGCATGGGCACTCGTCGGAGAAGTTCTGGGAACAGTTCTATTTCGCCTATGGCCACGGGTCGATCGCAGACCTGGGGCATGTGATCATCTGTTTTGAGCACATCTCGGAGCTGGCCGCGATCCGTCTTGAGGACGAACCCTTGTGGGACGGGCAGGCTAAGTCGAGCCGGTACCAAAGTTTCGGGCCCAGCGGATGCCTGGTGCCTGACGTAATCCGCGGATCTGAGACCGAGGGGGCCTATGCGGGGATTCTCACCAGCCNNNNCTGACGGCGGTCTATTCGGCGCTTCATGAGCCGGTGAAGCGGTTCCTTGGGGAGCGCCTGCCTCGACCGGCCGACATGAAGCCGGCGGATTACGACCGCACCCTCGCGGCCCGGACGTTCGACGTGACCCGCTATCTGCTCCCGTTGGCGATCCGGACCAACGTCGGGCAGGTCGTCAGCATCCGGACGCTGGAGAAGCAGATCACGCGCCTGCTGTCATCCCAGTTGCCGGAATTGCGGGCCATTGGGGAGGACTTACGGGTGGCCTGCCGGCGACCGCCGGTCAATGTCTGGGGAGAACTCGCCGGGCAGCCGGTCGGGCTGAGTGAGCCGCTGGCGCCGACGCTGGCGCGGCATGCCCGGCCCAGCGACTATCAGACAGGGGTCTATACGGACCTCGCACGCTTCGCGAAGGAGGCGTTGAAGGGCACGGGGCTGGACGATCCGACGACCTGGGGATCGGCTCGGAGCGTCGATCTCCTCGAACCCCACGATCCGTTGGATGAAGTGGTGGCAACCTTGCTCTATCGGGTCAGCCAGGCGCCGTACCGGAGGATTCTCGCGGTCGTGCAAGAGTGGACGCCCAAGCAGAAGGCCGATACGATCGAAGTCGTCCTGGAAAAGCGGGGCCCGCACGACGAGCTCATCAAAGAGTTCCGCAGCGGCTACGCCTTCGTGTTCGATGTCCTGATGGACATCGGCGGCTGGCGGGACCTGCATCGGCATCGGCGGTGCCAGCAAATCCAGCAGAATTTCTCGACGGTCCACGGATTCGACGTGCCGCCCCTGCTCGTCGAGGCGGGACTCGACCGGGAATACCGTGACGCCATGACGGCAGTTCGCTCGGACATCGAGCAGCTCAGGAAAGCCAGCCAAGAAGCCGCTCTGTATGCCCTTCCCTTCGGCTTCAAAGTTCGGTGTCTCTTCAAGATGGACTTCGCGGAGGCGGAATACATCGCCAAGCTGCGATCAGGCGTCAAGGGACATTGGTCCTATCGAACCGTGGCCTGGCAGATGAGGCAGCGTATCGTCGAGCGGTACCCCCTCCTCGGAGCCTACGTCCACGCGACGCCGCCCGACGAGGAAGACTCGCTCACGCGCTGATTTCCTCCCGTTTCCATCGCTGCGCTCCTGCCGGCGGCATTGGTCGACAACTTCACCTCCTCGACCAGCCAGCTCTTTCTCTTCCCACATCTCGCGATCGGTCTCCGGCTGTTGCGAAAAGTTGACAGGATCAGGGCTGAAACGTAGGCTGGGCCTGTGCGGAACAGATGAACGAATCGAACAAGGAGTTACGTGTGAACGCAAGAATGACTCGATCTGTTGCCCAGCGAAGACTGCGTCGATACCAGTCTCTCCTGCGTCGAGAGATGCCGAAGCTGCGGGAGGAATTTCGCGTGGAATACCTCGGCTTGTTCGGGTCGTATGTACAAGGAACGCCCCGGAAAGGCAGCGATCTGGACGTGCTCGTTGAATTCAGGGAGGAGCCTGGCCTGTTCGAGTTTCTTGAGCTGGAGAGTCGCTTATCAAGGCTGTTGGGCGTCAAGGTGGATCTGGTGATGAAGGGCACGCTCAAGCCTCTGATCGGAAGGCGGATTCTGAGCGAGGTCGTCGGCCTGTGAGTCGCGGGAAACGCGAATTTCTCGACTATGTCGCCGATATCCAGGAGGCCTCGCAGAACATTTCACAATTCGTCGCGGGCATGACATGGGAAGAGTTTGCCCAAGACAAGAAGACCGTCTATGCCGTAGTCAGGGCCTTCGAGATCATCGGCGAAGCGGCGAAGAAGGTCCCCCCGGCCGTGCGAAAACGGCATTCGAAAGTACCGTGGAAACAGATGGCGGGGATGCGGGACAAGCTTATCCATGAATATTTCGGCGTAAATGTTCAGGTGCTCTGGAAGACGGCCCAAGAGGATATTCCCCCAGTGCAGCGGCTCATCGCGAAGGTTTACAAAGAAGAGTCGAAGAGAGCATCCCCTCGCCGGTAACTAGCGATACACCACGCCCCCCCCGACGAAGAAGACTCACTAAGGCAGGTCGGTATCGTGTGACGCTGCATGCGGAACAGGAGCGCGACGCTGATGAAATTACCATCACCGAGATCGAACATGCGTTCTCCGGTCCCGCCTGCGAAACGATAGAAGATTACCCGGACGATCCGCGCGGACATTCGGTCCTGGTGCTTGGATTTACCGAGGCGAAAGAGCCGTTACACGCGGTGTGGTTGATACATGAACACACGGCCATCCTCGTCACGATTTACCGGCCCAACCCAAAGCTGTGGACTGGCTGGCGAGAGAGAAAGGGAAGGCGAACATGAAATCCTGCGCATTTTGCAGGGCGCCACTGAGACGGAAGACCATCGAACATATCCACCGGTGGGGCAGGCACTTGTATCTCTTCAAGAACGTCAGAGCGGAGGTGTGCAGTCAGTGTGGCGAAACGTTTCTGAGACCGACCGTGCTGCGATTGATGGATCGGTATACGTCTAAGGGAAAGGTTGGAAAGACGCGCATCAGTATCCCGGTCATCAGCCTGCCGGCGAAAATCAGCGCGTGATGGTCTCGTCCAGGGTTGAGGACACTGCTGCCATGAGGTCTGACTCCCCGATCTTCTGCCCGATCTTCTGTCGCCCTTCCGGGGCCTTCTGAGGCCCGCGAC
>JACRLS010000189.1:0-4754 GCA_016235225.1 Nitrospirota bacterium
CTAGGCGTTCCGCAATCATGCCCTTCCCTCTGAGAAGTCATTTGTCCTTGGTCAATAGTGCAAACAGCGGCATCCTGTTCTGTGCTATCCGAATCTTCTTCAGTGATCAGGGTGTCGTTCCTTCATGCAAATGACCAGTGACCTATGACTCAACAAACCTCGGCTGCCGTTTTTCCAAAAAGGCCTGAATCCCTTCTTTCTTCTCCGGCGATTCGCACAACTCGCCGAACAGTTCGGCCTCGCGGGAGAGGCCTTCAGCCATCGGACTGTCCAGACCCGAGCGGATGGCGCGTAATGCCGCTTGGATCGCCGGTCGACTTTTGTTGGCGAACGAGACGGTGAGCGCCCGAGCGTCAGTCATGAGCTGGGATTCCGACACGACCCGATTGACAAGCCCCCAGGCGAATGCCTGTTCGGCAGACATCGTCTCGCCGGACAGAATGAGCTCCGCGGCTCTGGCCGGGCCGATGATCCGCGCAAGTCGCTGCGTTCCTCCGAAGCCCGGAATGAGCCCGAGTTTTGTTTCGGGCAACCCCAACATGATGCCAGCCACCGCGAGGCGCATGTGGCAGGCCATGGCCAGTTCCAGCCCTCCGCCCAAGCATGTCCCGTTCAAGGCCGCCACCACGGGGATGTCCAAGCGCTCGATCCGGTTGAGAAGGGCCTGTCCTTCCTGCGCAAGGACGATGCCTTGGCGAGCGGAGTTCACAAGGGCGAGTTCCTTGATGTCCGCTCCTGCGCAGAAAAAACGGCCGGTTCCCGTGAGCAGGACCGCGCGCGCGGCCCGGTTCGTCTCCAAGTCTCCGAACGCCTGATTCAGCTCAAAGAGCGCCACTCGACTCAACACGTTGGCGGGCGGGCTGTTGAGCGCCACGGTTGCCACGTGATGGTCAAGAGTCAGCGTGAGCGTCAGGAACGTCATTTGACGCAGTCTTTCTCCACAGCCATCGCGGCTCGGCGCGTGGCAGGGCCTCCAACAATTCAAGAATACCTTCTCCCTTCACGGCGACGGTTCTCATCACGGCGGGGTACCATTCGCGCAATTCGTGCCAGGCGGTATCGGCGCCTTCCCGGTCGCTCTTGTTCAGCACGACCACATCGGCGATTTCCAGCAGGCCCGCCTTGAGCGCCTGGACTTCATCGCCCAATCCCGGCGCCAGGACGACGACCACGGTGTCGGCGAGCCGGCGGATCTCCCGCTCATTTTGTCCGACGCCCACCGTTTCAATGAGAATCACGTCGTACCCGCCGGCCTCCAACACGCGAATGGCCTCCCCTGTCGACGCCGCTGTGCCTCCCAGGTGGCCGCGCGTCGCCACGCTTCTGATGAACACGCCGGGATCACAGGCGTGGCCCTGCATATGGATCCGATCGCCGAGGATCGCGCCGCCCGACCCCAGACTGCTGGGATCCACCGCGAGGACGCCCACCTTTTTCCCTTGACGCCGATAGGCGCTCGTCAGCCGATCAATGAGCGTGCTTTTCCCCGCCCCAGGATATCCCGTGATGCCGATGGTGACGGCACGCGATCCGGAGTGCCCCAGTCGATCCAAGGCAGCGCGGCCATTCGGATGCTGATCGTACAGCAGGCTGAGCAATCGAGCGATCGCGCGCGGGTCTCCGTTCTTCAGCGAGCGCCGCTGCGGGATCCGCTTCACCGGTCGACGACGCCTTGTGCGTGGTGGACCGGAGCGAGAACGTGCCGGTGAGCTGTGACAGCCGTGAGGCAAGCGGGCGGCGAAGGCTGCCTTCCAATTCCTTCATCGCCTGAACCACTTTCTCTTCATTGACGGACACCTCGGCTCCTGAGGCTTTCAGCGCATAGACCACGTCTTCCGTTGCCGCGTTCCCGGACGCACGCGGCGCGTAGGGGCAGCCCCCGAGACCGCCGGCCGAGGTGTCGCACCTCTGGATCCCGTACTCCCCCCAGGCGGTCAGCACGTTTGCGATCGCCATCCCATACGTATCGTGGAAGTGCAGGGACAGGCGCGCAGGCTCCACGCGCGACCTCACAAGGTCCAACAACCGTCGCACGTCCGCCGGCGCGGCTCGACCGATGGTGTCTCCCAGCGACACCTCATCCGCGCCGAGATCAAGCAGTTGCTGCACGAGTTCCGCAACCCGTGCGGGCTCAATCTTACCCTCATAGGGACAAAAGACGGCCGTCGACACGTAGCCACGGACGGTCAGTCCGGCCTGTTTGGCCGACGTGATGACGGGGTGGAATCGGTCCAGCGATTCCCGGATCGTGGCGTTGATGTTCCGTTGCGTAAAGGTCTCGGACGCGGCGGTGAATACGGCGATCTTGCGCACATCGGCGGCCAGAGCTCGTTCGAGCCCGCGTGCGTTCGGGACCAGAGCCGAATAGGTGACGCCCGGGTGGCGTTCGATCTTGCGAAACACGTCGTCCGAGTCCGCCAACTGCGGGATGGCCCGCGGCGACACGAACGAGCCGGCCTCGATTTCGGCGACTCCGGTACGGGACAAGGCGTTGATCCACGCCACCTTCCGCTCCGTCGGCAGGATCGTCGGCTCATGTTGGAGCCCATCGCGGGGACCGACCTCGACGATCCGAACGGGTGGGGTCAGGCACCCTTCCGACAGGTGCCTGACCCCTTGCGTTAGACTTTCGGAAGGGGGACAGGCGCCACCCGCGGACGGGAAGAAGGGCGCCGGTCCCCCGGGACTGTCCCCGTTCCGAGGCTTCATTTGTCACCCTCCCGACTCCATGCGGGAGACCGTTTGCTGAAGAAGGCCTGCAGCCCTTCCCGGGCTTCGCTTGACAGCCGTGCGGTGGCGCTGGCGATGGCGCAGGCTTCCCACCCGTCGTCGTCCGCGCGCGTGAGCAATCGGCGAAGCAGTGCCTTGGTCTCCCTGGCTGCTTGGGGCGCGACGCGTAAGGTGGCATCGGCCAGTTCGTCGATGCGGACCTGGAGTGCCTTCGGCTCGATGACGTCATGGACGAGCCCGTACTGATTGGCGATCGAAGCGGTAAACGACTCGCCGGTCAGGGCATACCGTCGGACGAACGATTCGCCGGATTTTCTGAGGAGAAACGGCGCGATGACGGCCGGAACCAGGCCGAGCCGCACCTCGCTGAGCGCGAAGACCGTGTCTTGGGCTGCCACCGCAACGTCACACACGGCGACCAATCCCACCCCCCCGCCGAATGCCGATCCGTGGATGCGCCCGATGACCGGACAGGGGCATTCGTCGATGGCGCGATACATCCGCACAAGACGTTCCGCGTCTTCACGAGCCTCAACCTGAGACACCGGCTGATCCGGAGACATCCATCGCAAATCCGCCCCTCCGCAAAAGGCCGAGCCGGCGCCGGAGAGGATGACGGCCCGCAGGGTCTGGTCGCCGCCGAGTTTCGTGAACGCATCGCAGAGTTCGGTCACCATTCGGTGATCGAACGCGTTGCGGCGGTCCGGGCGGTTTAGTGCGATGGATACGATACCGTTTCGGGCTTCGACGACGATAGAACTGAACGGGCCCATCAGTCCCTCACATGCGGAACACCGGCGAGTGGCTCTCCCGGGTCGGGGTCATGGCGGCGAGGTCGAGGCACAGCCCCAACACCCGACGCGTGTCGAGCGGGTCCAGAATGCCGTCATCCCAGAGCCGGGCCGTGCTGAAATAGGGGCTGGCCTCTTGTTCATATTGCTTGAGGACCGTCTCGGCCAGCCGGTGTCGCTCTTCCTCCGAGAGCGCGGCGCGCTCACGATCGCGCTGCTGTTGCTTGACTGTCACGAGCACCTGCGCGGCTTGCTGCGCCCCCATCACCGAGATGCGCGCATGGGGCCAGACGAAGAGGAATCGCGGGCTGTAGCCGCGCCCGCACATGGCGTAGTTGCCCGCCCCGTGGGAGGCTCCGATGATCACCGTGAACTTGGGCACCTCGACGGTCGAGACGGCCTGCACCATCTTGGCACCATCTCGAATGATGCCGCGTTCTTCATACTGTTTGCCGACCATGAATCCCGTGATGTTTTGCAGGAAGATGAGCGGGACGCGTCTCTGGCCGCAGAGTTGGACGAAATGGGAGCCTTTGAGCGCGGCTTCGGAAAACAGGATCCCGTTGTTCGCCACGAGTCCGACCAGATGTCCCATCCAGTGGGCGAATCCGCAGACGAGCGTCGGCCCGTAGCGCGCTTTGAATTCCTGGAAGCGGCTGCCGTCCACGAGGCGCGCGATCACCTCACGCATCTCGAACTGCTGACGGGGATTGCTCGGGATGAGCCCGTACAGCTCTTCGGCCGGATAGAGCGGTTCTTCCACGTCGCCGTGGCGGGGTCTCGCGGGTCGCCGACCGAGCGTCCCGACGATGCTCCTGACGAGGTCCAACGCCTCCCGGTCGTTTTCAGCCAGATGGTCGCTCACGCCGGAGAGCCGCGTGTGCACATCCGCCCCTCCCAGGGCCTCGGCCGTCACGTCTTCGCCGGTGGCCGATTTCACGAGCGGCGGGCCGCCGAGGAAGA
This sequence comes from Nitrospirota bacterium, assembly GCA_016235225.1. Classification (GTDB taxonomy): domain Bacteria; phylum Nitrospirota; class Nitrospiria; order Nitrospirales; family Nitrospiraceae; genus RSF151. The sequence goes on from JACRLS010000189.1 coordinate 4,485, forward strand.
TCGTGCCTGTGCCTCTGACGATGACGTTTTCGTCGCACATGGCCGGTACGTAGGCGCCGCCCGCGGTGCACATCCCCATCACCGCCGCGATCTGCGGAATGCCCGCCGCCGACATCCGGGCTTGATTGAAAAAAATCCGCCCGAAATGGTCCTTGTCCGCGAAGACCTCGGCCTGACTCGGCAGAAACACGCCGCCGGAATCGACGAGATACAGAGCCGGGAGGCGGTTGTCCGAGGCGATGTCCTGGGCTCTCAGCTGCTTCTTGATCG
>JACRLS010000189.1:4863-8177 GCA_016235225.1 Nitrospirota bacterium
GGGCCGCCGGCGCGTGCCTGCGCAAGATGCTTTTTCAGGTCGGCCACCAGGCTTTCGGAATGGGCCTGGTGGCGCGCGAATTCTTCCGAGTGTTTCTGAATCGCAGTCTTCAGTACTCTCACGGGAAAAGCCCGATCCTTACGATCGAAGTCCCCGGACGAACCCGACGATCTCGCTCATCGCCGTTCCCGGCGTGAACAGGGCCTTGATGCCGGTGGCCTTCAGCTCAGCTTGATCCTCGTCGGGGATGATGCCCCCTCCGAACACCACGATGTCCTCGGCGCCCTGGTCCTTCAACAGTTCCATCACGCGTCGAAACAAATGCTTGTGGGCGCCCGACAGCACGCTCAGGCCGATGGCCTGGACGTCTTCCTGGACGGCCGTGGCCACTACCTGCTCCGGCGTCTGATGCAAACCGGTATAAATCACTTCCATGCCCGCGTCACGCAGCGCCCTGGCCACCAACTTGACGCCGCGATCGTGGCCGTCCAAGCCGACCTTGCCGATCAACACGCGGATGGGTTTCGTCGCAACAGCCATAGTCACACGGAGCGGATCTCGGCGATCCGTTTTCGGGTGTCAGCTTCCAGTCCGCCGAGACCTGCCATCTCGAGGCTACGGACCGGTTCCAGACAGTACCGGTTCTCCTCATCCTTTCTGATGCGCCCCATCCTCACGTTTGGGTCATGCTCAAAGCACAACAGCCAGTGCTCCTCATGCGCTTGATTCAGAATCGCCCGTTTCGCTTCCAATGTCTGCATCGGATACAGGTCATAGCCCATGATGTACGGAAGAGGAAGATGCGACGCGGTCGGGATGAGGTCGCCCAGAAAGAGCGCGACCTGGCCTTCCGACTCGATCTTCACGGCCTGGTGATGAGCCGTGTGCCCGCCGGTCACGATGACCGAGAGGCCGGGCAACAGATCCGTGTCGCCGTCGAGGAATTCCCATCGGCGGCGTTCTTCAAGCGGCGCGAGGTTCTCGCGGCGATAGCTGGCTTTGGTCCGTTCATTGGTCTTTACGGCATCCTGGTATTCCCCGCGCTGGACGAAGTACGTGGCTCTCCGAAATGCGGGAGCCAGGCCTCCATTCTCGACGACGGTATTGCCGCCGGCGTGGTCGAAGTGCAAGTGGGTGTTGATCACCATGTGAATGTCATCGAAGGATACCGCGAAGCGCTTCAGTGAGTCGGCCAGCGGAGGGGTGCGCTCGATTGCAAACATCTCCTGGTGCTTGGCCTCCCACTTGTTGCCGAGGCCGGTGTCCACCAGGATGTTCTTCCCGTGCGCGCGAATCAGCAGACAATTGACCGCCAGCCGTATTCGATTCTTCTCGTCCGCCGGGCAACATTGCTCCCACAAGACCCGGGGTACCACGCCGAACATGGCCCCGCCGTCCAGCCGGAATTGCCCGTCCGTCACGGTGTATATCTCAAACGCCCCGAGTTTCATGACTTCTCAGGCTATGGGCGAGAGGCTATGGGCAATGGGAGAAGCACCGCTTCCTACCTCTCGCCCCTTGCCCTTTGCCTCTAGCCAGGCGCGCGCAGTGCGCGCGTTACAACACCACCGGCTCCCGATACGTCCCGAACACTTCTTTGAGCGCCGCACAGATCTCTCCCAACGTCGCTTTCGCCTTGACCGCTTCGATGAGATACGGCATGAGATTGTCGCTGCACGAAGCCGCTTTCTGTAGCTCCTCCAGCGCGCCGGCCATCTTAAAAGGATCCCGCGACTTCCGCAGGTCCGAGAGGCGGGCGACTTGCTCCTGTTCCACGTTCGGGCCGATTTTTAGAATTGGGATCGGTCTCGAGTCCGGCTCCGTGTATTCGTTGATCCCGACGAGGATCCGCTCTTTCTTCTCCACGTCACGCAGGTACCGTTGCGAGGCGTCGATGATTTCCCGCTGCGGAAAGCCGCGCTCAATCGCTTTGACCATGCCTCCCATCTCGTCGAGTCTACGGAAATATTCTCGTGCGTCTTCCTCCAAGCGGTTCGTGAGGGCCTCCACGTAATACGACCCGCCGAGGGGATCCACGGTGTTGGGGATTTCTGATTCGTGGGCAATGACCTGCTGCGTTCTCAACGCCAGTTTGACCGCCTCTTCGCTCGGCAACGCGAGGGTTTCATCCATCGAATTCGTGTGCAAGGACTGCGTGCCGCCCAACACGGCGGCCAGTGCTTGCAGGGTCGTTCGGACGACGTTGTTCATGGGTTGCTGCGCAGTGAGTGAACAGCCGGCCGTTTGGGCGTGACAGCGTAAGAGCAACGACTGCGGGTTGCTCGGATGGTAGCGTCGCTGCATCTCGCGGGCCCAGAGCCGTCTCGCCGCACGAAACTTCGCGATCTCCTCGAACAAATCGTTGTGCACGTTAAAAAAGAAGGACAACTGCGGGGCGAAGGCATCGACGTCGAGGCCCGCCTTCACCGCAGCTTGGACGTACGTGAACCCGTCATAGAGGGTAAAGGCCAGCTCCTGCACGGCGGTCGAGCCGGCCTCCCGGATGTGATAGCCGCTGATGCTGATCGGATGCCACTTGGGGGCTTGTCGAGCGGAGTACGCGATCGTATCCGTGATCAGCCTTAAGGAAGGTTCCGGCGGGAACAGCCATTCCTTCTGCGCGATGTATTCCTTCAAGATGTCGTTCTGCAGTGTGCCGCCCAGATGTTCGAAGGGAATGCCTCTTCGTTCTGCGACCGCGAGGTACATGGCGAAGAGCACCGCGGCCGGCCCGTTGATCGTCATCGAGGTCGTGACCTGATCGAGCGCGATCCCGTCGAAGAGCCGCTCCATGTCCGCGAGCGACGAGATTGCCACGCCGCAACAGCCGACTTCGCCGCGCGCTCGAGGGTCGTCGGAGTCCAGCCCCATGAGCGTCGGCATGTCAAAGGCCACGCTCAGCCCGGTCTGTCCGTGCTGAAGCAGGTACTTGAATCGCCGGTTGGTGTCTTCGGCCGACCCGAAGCCCGCAAACTGCCGCATGGTCCAGAGCCGCCCCCGGTACATGGTCGAGTACACGCCTCGGGTATAGGGGAACTCCCCGGGCGCGCCCAGGTCCGTCTCGGGCGCCCATCCTTTCAAGTGTTCAGCGGTGTAGAGGCGCTCGATATTCAGACCGGAGAGAGAGGAATACTGGGGCTTCCGTTCATTCATGCGTGATCCTACCTTCAGTTCCGGCGGCTCCCATGGCCGGCAAGAAGATGACGAAACGTCCCCCGCACGTGGGCTGGGATCATCTCATGATTTCCTCAGCGGAGCGCTCGCGACCGCCGGGGTCGAATAGGTGTAGAATCCTTGTCCCGTCTTGCGCCCGA
>JACRLS010000024.1 GCA_016235225.1 Nitrospirota bacterium
GAGAGGCCTCTGTCCCAAGAGCTTCGACCAGTCGGTTGCCCTTCTGATCGTCTTGGTAGCTACTGGGGTGTCCCGACGACTCCCCAGACAGGACTTGCACCTGTGAGACACACAGCGCCTTTTCACGGCGCACTGAATAATACGCGCTAGCGTCTTCGCCCGCCACCCCGTGATCCGCGGCCAAACCCGCCCGATCCCTGCAGCCGGAACGGCGCCCGCGGCACATGCGGCGCGCGTTGCGACAGATGCGGCGGCTGGGCTTGATAGAGCGTCGGTGGTAGATGTCCGCCCAGCAGTTCAGCCGGCCGGGCCTGCGGGTGCGGAACCGATGATAGTGGCGCCGGCTCCTTGGTGATCGGCGGGGGCAGATTCGAAAGTGATCGATTGACCCCGGCTTGCGGAAACACCGTCGGATTCGTCGGAACGGAGATCAGAGGATGGAACTCGGGCGCCCGTGGCAGTTGCATGGGGGCCGGCGAGATGGGCCGCGCACCCGGGAGCGGGGCCGGGACCGGAGGCGGCGCCGCCACCGCCTGTTGCACGACAGAGACCCGCGGGTTGTTCGGGGTGAGCACACGCGCCTGGGCGATCAGCGCGTCAAGCTGTGCGCGCGGGACGACCGGGGTTGGGTAGGTGGCTGCCCCCATGATGACCCAATCCGTCCAGGCCTGAGACACCAGCCCGTTGGATTGCACCTGGTTCAAGAGTTGGTGACGGAGCTCCGAGGCCACTCGGACCTGTTCCGGCGATGTGGCCGCGGCCAGGGCCTGGTTGGCCTGATCGAGCTGCTGATGCAAGTCGTCCACTTCACCGCGGAGAGCGGTCAGTTCGCGACGGGCGTCCTCGTTCAGCCGCATGGTGGCGATGGCCTGGGTGACCTCGTCGGAATCCACCTGCGCCGTCAGATCGACATGGATGACGACCGTCTCCCCTTCCAACCGCGTGGCGACTTTCTGGTCCAAGACGAGCACCAATCCGGCCGTGTAGGTCCGGACCTCGTCGCTCGACAGCTGGAATTCGTTGACGACCGTGACGCTCTCCAGATAGACCGCGACCTGCTCAAGGGCGTTGAGCTTCGCTCGTTCTGCGGCGAGACGGACGGCATCTTCTTTGGTGTCCCGGTCGCCCATTCGATACTCCCCCTCGGCGGTCACCGTCCGCAATTCGGCGGACACCGGGGCTGAGGAACAGAAGGCGACCATGAGGATGAGGAGGACTGGGCCGAGGACGGTGCACGGGCTGGACGGCGGCCGGCTGTGTGTGGGCTGAGGCACCATGACAGGCCCCCTGCAATGGCGGTCCGGATCTCACGACAGCATACCATCGAATCACGATACCTGCCTAACTCAACGGGCGAGGGCCCTATCCGCTGACGCCCGCCTTGTCCCGCCCTTGTCCCGCCCTTGTCTCGCCCTTGTCTCGCCCTTGCCTTTGCCCCTGCTGCATGCTAGGCTTCCCCCTGTGCTCATACCTGATCGGCCTGCAGGGTGAGCCTCGAACAGGACAGGCCATCACCGATGTTGTTTTGCCCGGGAATCGGATCGGAAGTCAGACCCTAGCCGCCTCGCGTTCGCGTCTTCGGGCCGCTTCTTCTCACTACTCTCTATTCTCGTGTCCAAGACAATGTCATCTCAGTAAGGAGGAAGCCAATGGCTTCGAAGATCTATGTGGGTGGCCTTCCCTATTCCACGACCGACGCCCAGCTCAGCGACCTGTTTGCCGTCCATGGCGCCGTCGCGTCGGCCCGCGTGATTACGGACCGGTTTACCGGCCAGTCCCGGGGCTTCGGCTTTGTGGAAATGGCAAGTCCGGAGGAGGCCCAGAAGGCTATTACAGCGCTCAACGGCACCGAATTCGGCGGACGCACGCTGACGGTGAATGAAGCGCGCCCACAGGAGCCTCGGGGAGGCGGGGGCGGCGACCGCAAGCAGTCTCGCGATCGTTGGTAACGGCGGTAGTTCCGACAGGGAGACACGGGGTGCCCTCATGGTGTTCGACCGATTCCGCGTGAGACCAGAGAGCGATGACTCACGTCCTTCAGTGTGGAGGTGACATTGGTATGAGACGACCATTACTCGGTGTGACTGTCGGAGGGCTGGCGTTCGCCAGTCTCCTGCTGACCAGCCACGCTTTGGCAGACACAGCGATGACGGTGGGCGATGGCATGAAGGTCACCCTGGAGTACACCTTGACCTTGCCGGACAAATCCGTGGCCGATTCGAACGTAGGGAAGGAGCCATTTTCCTACCAACACGGCGCGCATGTGATCGTGCCGGGCCTGGAAAAGGCCCTCACGGGGCTGAAGGCCGGCGACAGGAAGCGGGTCGTGGTTCCCCCGGATGAGGCCTACGGCGCCTACGACAACACTCATCGAATTACCGTTCCCAAGGCCAATGTCCCCTCGGAGGTGAAAGTCGACTCCGTGTTGCAGGACAAGGCCGGTCGTGCGGTCAGAGTGGTGGAGATCACCTCGGACTCGGTCATCCTGGATACCAACCATCCGTTGGCCGGGAAAGAGCTGACCTTCGATGTCAAGATCATCAAGGTCGAGCGCTCGACAGTCGGCGAGAAGACGCGCTAGCTTCCCGGAACTTTCTTTGCCTTAGACATGACGAGGCGGCCGTTCCACGAAGACGGCCGCCTCTTTTTTCGCCTTGGTGACCGTGCGCTTGGCGGTCAGGTTCCGGCCCGGGAGAGTTGCCGATCCGACACGATCCGCCCGCGGGCGGCGGCCAAGGACAGCGGCCTGCCGAAGGCGTTCGCGACTTCCTGTTCCAGCAAGAGCCAAAGATCGTCGTCGAGGCTCTCGCCTTCCTTCACGAGCGTCAGCAATTCTGCCAGAGGGTGGCGGCCCTGCACCACGGCCTCGATCTCTGGATGCAGGTCCGGCCACGTGAGGCTCCCGATCGCCTGCTTGAGGGCATCGGCTTTGGCCTGACAGTCGGTCAACGGCTGAAAGTCGGAGGCGCCCCGATGCGCGAGGCCGAGGATGCGATCCAGCACGCTCGTGGCCAGAAGTTTTTTCTCTTCGTCGGCTGCGCGTCGCCCCTCGGCTTCCGTGAGCGAGTGCAGCAAGGCTTCGAGCTCACGGAGAGAGCCAGGGCCCTCTGCCGGCTGATTGGTCGACACCGATAAGAGCCCCGCCAACTCAAGCGCCCGGGTCCGGAGATCGGTGAAGGTGCTGCGCGAGATCGTCATCTCCTGGATCAGCGATTCGTCCGGTGGACTTCCTGAAGCCCGAAGTTCCTCCGCCACCTTCGTCAGTCGGCCGCTCAAGTCGGTAAACCGATGCGAGATCGTCTCGAGATCTTTGACCAGGTCTGCGTGCATGTCGCCCATGGAGTCCTCCGTATGCTGTCGATGGGATGAAGGGGTCCGCATCCTGAACTCAGCGGGCCCATGGGATCGGGACCAACCTCAGACCAAGACGGTGGGCCCCGGAGCCGTCCCCATTCACAAGAAAAAGCGCCGTTGCCGCGTCCCTCCGTCCTTGGAGAGATGGGGTCAATGGCGCCTGCAGCCTGGACGGTCATAGGACGACCTTCAGGATGACCCTTGCGAAGATGCGCAGATGGCATTGTGTGAAAACACTTAGATTCTGATTTCTGCGGACTCGATAGTTTCCCTCTAAGTTGTCAATATATAGATGTAGGTCTTACAGATTACACTGTATCTTGTGGTTGTCAAGACA
>JACRLS010000025.1 GCA_016235225.1 Nitrospirota bacterium
ATGCGGCAAGTCACCTACGGTTTGCTCACCGACGGCCGGGGGTGCCCGGTCGCGGTTTCCGTGCATGAAGGCAACACCTCGGACAGCACCACCGTCATGCCCGAAGTCCATCGCTTGCGCACGGACTTCGGCATCGAGCGCATGGTGATGGTTGGCGACCGGGGGATGATCTCGCAAAAGGCCATCGACGAGATGCGCGATCCCGACGGCATCGGCTGGATCACGGCACTCAAGAGCGTCTCGATCCGCTCCCTGATCGAGCAGGGGCAGGTGCAGCTTGGGTTGTTTGATGAGCGAAATCTGCTCGAGATCAGCTCACCGGACTATCCGGGCGAGCGCTTGGTGGCATGCCGCAATCCACCGTTGGCCAAGCGGCGCGCGCACAAGCGCGAAGAGTGGCTGTGTGCCACGGAGAACCACCTCGAGAAGATCAAGACCAGAGTGGCCGCCGCCAAGCTCACCGGCAAAGATAATATCGTCGTGCGCGTGGACAAAATCGTCAACCAGTACAAGGTCGCCAAGCACTTCGACCTCACTATTGACGATGCGGCGGTCTCGTTCCAGCGCAAGCCGGACCGTCTCGCCGCTGAAACCGCGCTGGACGGCCTCTACATCATTCGCACCTCGGTGCCTGCCACGCAAATGGAGGCGGCGGACTGTGTGCGCCACGACAAGGCGCTGGCCACCGTCGAGCGCGCCTTCCGCTCGTTCAAACCCGTCGACCTCAAGGTACGCCCGATTCATCACCGCCTGGCCGCCCGTGTGCGCTCCCACATCTTCCTGTGCATGCTCGCCTACTATGTCGAGTGGCACATGCGCGAGGCTCGGCGTGCACGGATGTTTGCCGATACCGACCAGCAGGCCAAGGCCACCCGAGACCCAGTGGCCCCGGCCAAACGCTCACGATCCGCACAGAGCAAAGCCGCCCACCACACTATCGATCACGGCACCCCCGCGCACAGTTTTTCAACGCTCATGGCGGAGTTGTCTACCCTCGTGCGCAACACATGCCGTACTCCTCATGAGGGCAACGACGCCCCAACCTTTACCGTCCTCACCACCCCCAACCCGACACAACACCGCGCACTCGAACTCATCGAGCATATCCACTTGTAGTCATACAGCGGCACCCCGAAAGATAAAGGTGTCAGGAACCATTTCCCGGCGCGTGGCGGGCTGGGCTCCGTCGTCCATGAATCGTATCTCATTGTAAGCAGAATCCCACCCATCACGTCTCGCGGCTTGAAATCCTTCTTTGGGCTGTTGGGGTGCGCATTATGACAACCCACGCACGACTGAGAAACCGCTTTATCTGCATAGAGTGCTTGGAAGACGGGGGTCCCACCCTCGGTCGTCACGCCTGTATAGGGTCGATCAGGATTCACGAGGATCTCCGTGAGGCCGGTTCGCTCGAAGTCGGTCGTTGGCCTGTTCCTTTTGTTGATCGCCCAACTGCTAATCAACCGGAATCGAAGCCCACTTCGTTGTTCAGCCACTAGCCGCCCCGCTTCCATCAAGAACTGGGCTGGTAGAGGGAGTTTGGCGGTCTCTCTCCAGTTTTCCGAGGCGAAGACAATGCCTCGCATCTGCATCCGCTCCACAATGTCATTGGTGTAAAACGTTCGATCTGCCTGGATCACACTATGCACATACCCGGCGACCGTTTCGGCTGGGATACACTTGGGTGGATCTGCCTCCTTGCTTGCGGCAGCGAGAACCCACTGACCGAGCAGGCACGTTGAGATTGTTCCCACAACGCGTCCTATCCAAAAGCCTCGACAGTTCATGATGCGTTCTCCATTTCCTTTTCTGCATGTCACCTCATTCACTCCTTGACCCCGATAGCAGATCTCTCAAACCAAGAGGCCCTAATCGCTCCAGGCATGTTTGTCTTTGAACCAGGAGAAAGCATACGCCCAAGAACCTAATAAATCGAGATGAGCCGTGAGGGATTTACGCTATGATTTGAACACGAGGGAAATGAACAGCTGCCAGGAACCATTTCGCGGCGCGTGGCGGGGATCTGGTTCATCTGGTTTGTTTGGTTTGTCTGGTTGTTTCGGTTTGGTGGGTTTGAGGGACGAGAGAAGTAGCAATCCGATCGATCCACGTCTCGCCTTTCGCGCCTTTCCCGCATGTCTCGCGATAGTTACTCTGACCATCAGCCATACGCCATTCGCTCTTTGCTCCACCCTCGCCCTTCACACAACGAGGGGCCACCCCAACCTGAAAAAGTAGAATTTCCCCGTTTCTTTGCCCTTAGCGGATCCCGAGACGCCAGAGGGACGTGAGCTCCGCCGCTCGGGCAGCGCGGAGCGGGTCGGCTTGATCGGAGGCGCGGGGATGATTCGGCCGGACATCGATCTTGCCGATCACTCTGATCCCCGCTTTCTCAAAGGCGGCGAGGAGTTCTCCCCGCGGCCGCAGTCCCAGATGCTCGGCAAGATCCGAGAGCAACAGCCAGCCTTCTCCCCACGGTTCCAGGTGTGCGGCCAGGCCATTGAGGAATCCGCGCAGCATTCGGCTCTTGGGGTCGTAGATCGCCTGTTCGATGGGAGCGCTGGGCTGCGCCGGGACCCAAGGCGGGTTGCAGACCACGAGCTGAGCCCGGCCTTCGGGAAAGAGATCAGCATGCACGACCTCCACTCGGTCAGTAAGTCCCAGCCGCGCAAGATTCTCATGGGCGCAGGTCAAGGCGCGAGGGTCTTGATCGGTGGCCACGATGTGCGAAACGCCGCGGCGGGCCAGCACCGCAGCCAGCACACCGGTCCCTGTCCCGATATCGAAGGCGCGCGTACGTGAAGGCAACGGCGCCTCGGCTACCAGACCCACATACTCGCCTCGAATCGGCGAGAACACGCCATAGTGCGGGTGGATGCGGTCGCCAAGCGCAGGGATCTCCACGCCCTTTTTTCGCCACTCGTGCGCGCCAATCAGCCCCAGCAGCTCTCGTAGAGAAACCAGGGCGCGCCCTTCACCAGGGCCGTAGGCCTCCGTGCAGGCCAGGCGCAGATCGGGCGCACGGCGCAGGCGAACGTCGTAGCCGTCATCGAGTGCCACCAGCAGCATCCCCAATGTGCGTGCGCGACGGGACTGGGCCTGTCGATGAAAATGGAAGGCCTCAGCCGGCGACGAGCCCGGTTTGGGAGAATTGCGGCCGGCTCGCCGCGCCATCGCATTCAACACCTGTCGCG
>JACRLS010000224.1:0-1157 GCA_016235225.1 Nitrospirota bacterium
CTGGACCGTGCGAGGCGCCAACGCCATCATCGCCCTGCGCTGCGCCAAACTCAGCGGCCGCTTCGAGGACTTCTGGGAACGCCGGTCCGCCGTTACGGCGGTGGACGGATGAACTCATCTCAAAAATCTGGCGTGCACCCCGACCAACTTTGCAGATACCTTTCACGCCGGATTCAGGATATATTCTATTTTAGCAGGATGATGAGCGAGGCCTCCAGCAGTATCACGACGCTCCGGCGGCTCCCTCTGCTCAACGCGGTCAGCACCGAGCGCACAGCATGGCGAGGCGAGACGGGACGGGCCGGACCGCCCGTTGCTGGGCGAATCCTGTTGCCGGGGTGTCAGAACCCACACAGAACTGGAGGAGCTCAAAAATGCTTGATCACTCGCGGAAGCGCGATTAAACTGACCCAATATGGCCTCGCACACTGAACAGCCTCTCCTGGACGCACTCGCCGAATGCTATGGGATCGCCCCCGACTATCATGACAACTGGGGCGCCAGGCACATCATTTCCGCTGAGACGAAGCGGGACATCCTCCATGCCATGGGTGTTCGGACGGATGATGCGGAGGCCTTGCAGGCCGAATTAGCGGTTTGTGAGCATGCCGCGTGGGTTGAGCCCTGCGACCCTGTGCTGGTGATCCGAGATGGAGAGGGAAACAAGACGTGGTCCTTCCGCATGCCGGCCGCCGAGCAGGATGATGATGACTTGCGTGTCCGCTGGGAATTGCGCGACGAGCGTGGGGCGTCGCAGCAGCACGGCATGGTGGGGCCCGGCGTCTCGGTGGCGGGCAGCCGGTGGATCGAGGGACGTCGCTATGTGCGAGTCGAGGTCCCGGTGCCGGCGGGTCTGCCGCTCGGCTACTACGACATTTTTGCGTGGGGAAGCGGGTCCGGGACCCAGACCGAAGGCCAACTTCGTTTGATTGTCGCTCCCGCGGCCTGCTATGCGCCGATTCAATTTGAGGCGGCGGTACGCGGGTGGGGACTGGTGGTGCAGCTCTACACGCTGCGGTCCGGTCGCAATTGGGGGGTCGGGGATCTGAGTGATCTGGCTGAGGTGGTGGATTGGGCGGCCACCGACTTGCGCGCCGACGTGATCGGCGTCAATCCCCTCCATGCGTTGCGAAATGAACGGCCCTACCATATCAGTC
>JACRLS010000224.1:1183-2765 GCA_016235225.1 Nitrospirota bacterium
GGACTCTACGTCGACGTGGAACGGATTCCGGAATGGGCAGAGTCGGCAGCGGCGCGCCGGTGGTTCTACGATGCGCGAGTTCAGGAGCGGCTTCAGCGGCTCCGCGCCAGCGACGTGGTGGACTATGACGCCGTCTCCCGATTGAAGCTTGAGGCGCTGGACCTGATCTTTACCGAATTTGAATCGATCCACCTAGCGGTCCAACCCGAAGGCCTGACCTTTAAGACGCCGCGCGGCAAGGCCTTTCTCCACTACATCCAGGAGGAGGGGGAAGCCCTCGAAGCCTTTGCCGTATTCCTGGCCCTGATGGAGGAGATGCACCGGCGCGATCCCTCTTGCTGGGATTGGCATGCCTGGCCGGAAGCCTATCGCCGACCGGACTCGCCGGACGTGGGGACCTTTCGGGATGCGCATGCCTCGCGCGTCCGCTTCTTCCAATTTGTCCAATGGGTCATGCATGAGGAATTGGATGCCGTGATGGATCGGGCAAGGCGGCGCGGCTTGTCGCTGGGGCTGTACCACGACCTGGCCTTGGGCAGCGACCGCTCGGGCAGCGATGCCTGGGTGTTTCAGGATCTGCTGGCCCTCGGCGCGGATTGCGGCTGTCCTCCCGATGCCTTTGCGCTGGATGGGCAGAACTGGGGCCTCCCCCCCGTGGTGCCGTCACGTTTGCGTGCCGGCGGCTATCGGATGTTTATCGCGATGATTCGCAAGGGCCTCAAGTACGGCGGGGCGCTTCGGCTTGACCACGTGATGGGTCTCTTCCGCCTGTTCTGGATTCCCCGGGGACTGCCGGCCTCGGCTGGGGCCTACGTCCTGTATCCGTGGGAAGACTTGTTGGCCATCCTGGCGTTGGAGAGTGTGCGCCACCAAGCGGTGATCGTCGGAGAGGATCTCGGGACAGTGCCCGATTGGGTGAGGGAGAAACTCACCGCCGCGCGTGTGCTGTCCTATAAGGTGCTGTACTTTGAACGCGCCTGGGATGGGTCGTGGAAGAAGCCGTCAGACTATCCCTCGCAATCCCTCGCAGTGGTGACGACCCACGATCTGCCGACGCTTGCGGCCTTCTGGAGCGGCGCCGATCTGGAGTTACGCGCGAGTCTTGGCCTGTATCAGAATGAGGCAGCTCGAAAAGATGCCTGGCAGTCCCGCCATGCCGATCGGCAGCGCCTGCTCGACGCGCTACGCACCGAGGGACTGTGGCCCGAGCCGGGCGCCGAGAGCGATGCATCCCCGAGTGAGATGACGCCGGGATTGAGTCGCGCTATCCATACCTTCCTGGCACGAACCCCCTCATGGATCACGCTCGTGACTCTGGAGGACCTGATCGGGCAGATGTCGCAGGTCAACGTCCCGGGGACGGTGGAGCAACATCCCAACTGGTCCCGCAAGATCCCCTCCTCTCTCGAAGTCCTCCGGCTCAATCCCTCGATCCGCCAGCTCACGGAGGCCTTCCGGGCCCTGCGGGGAATGGCCTGACCCCCTCGACCGCCTTTACAAGTCCGTTCCCTTCCGGCAGACTGAATCCGCCCGCCTATGGACTCGATGGAACCGACGACCCTACAACGCACGGCCAGCAGCC
>JACRLS010000224.1:2829-7646 GCA_016235225.1 Nitrospirota bacterium
CCGCCCGCCTATGGACTCGATGGAAACGACGACCCTACAACGCACGGCCAGCAGCCGCGATCGCTTCGTACTCTTCGTCGCGGCGGCGTTGTTCGTGGCGATCGTGATCATCGAATCGCTCGCGCCCGCGAACGTGGTCGGGGCCTACGGCTTCGTCGTCCCCATTTTGCTCGTCGCGACGGTCCGCAATCGCACGCTCATGGTCATGACCCTCTTGGTCTGCGTGCTGGCGACCTACGTCGCGCTGTTGCGCCCGACGAAACCGGGACGCTTTGTTTCGGCCGTCATCAACCGGACGGTGGTGGTGGGCGTCCTGATGGCGGTGGCGTACTTTGCGATGACGCGGGAAGAGCGGAAGGCGCGGGAAGAGGAAGCCCGCGCCGCTCTGGCGGCCCAGACGGACAACCTGCTCCAGGCGAATGTGCAGCTCGAGAAGCTCAAGGATGCGCTGAACCGTTCCGTGCGACTGGCTGCGGCCGGCCAGTTGGCCGCTGAGGTGGCGCATGAGGTGGGGACGCCGCTCCATTCCATCGCCTGGCATGTGCAGTCGCTGAAAGAAGAGCCGGAGCTGAGCTCCGATATGAAGCGCCGCCTGCAGATCATCGATCAGGAAATCAATCGGGTCGTCAAAAATGTGAAGAATCTGCTGTCGCTGACCCGCCAGCGCAAACCCACCCGCTCGCCGTTGTCGGTGGAAGACTTGGTGCAGTCGGTCGCCGCGCTGATGGAGCCCTCCTTCAAGCGGAAAGGCATCGGGTTCCGGGTGCATGTCGGAGCGGAGACGTCGACGGTGTGGGGGGATGCGGAACAGTTGCAGCAGGTCCTCATGAATCTCCTCACCAACGCGATGGCGGCTACGTCGGCCGGGCAGGAGGTGACCGTGATCGCCGGGCAGCGTCCTGTGACGTCCGACGAAGCGGAGGCGCGGCAACGCACGGGTGAGCGTCCCATCGAAGCGATGGTCACGCTGATCGTGCAGGATACCGGGAGCGGGATGCCGGAAGAACATCTGCGCCGGGCCTTTGAACCGTTTTTCACCACGAAGGCCAGCGGCGACGGGACGGGGTTGGGACTCTACTTGAGCCGTGAAATTGTCACCGCGCATGGAGGAACTTTGGATATTCAGAGTGAGGTGGGCATCGGGACGACGATTCGCGTGACGCTGCCGAATTATATGGGCATGCCGTCATCAGCCCCCACAGAGGTGGCCGATGGACGGTGAACCGACGATTCTGGTGGTCGATGACGCGGCGTTCATGCGGATGAGGATGTCCAAGATCCTCTCGGAAGCTGGATACGATGTTATCCAGGCGGAAAACGGCCTGGAAGCCGTGGAGAAGTACAAGGCCAACAGGCCGGACGCAGTGTTGGTTCGATGGAGGGCGCGATTGAAGCGATCCGTCAGGGGGCCTACGACTATCTGGCCAAACCATTTAAGAAAGAAGAGATCAAGCTGGTGGTGCGCCGGAGTCTCGATCACAGTCGACTGCTTCGTGAAAATGCGCGATTTAAGGAAGAGCTTCGCGATCGGCAGGAGCTCTCTCCGCTTGTGGGCAGCAGTCCGGCCATGCTGGAGGTCTACAAGCTAGTCGCCAAGGTGTCACAAGGGCGGAGCACTGTGCTTTTGGAGGGCGAGAGCGGCACCGGGAAGGAGTTGATCGCTCGCGCGGTCCACGCCAATGGCCCCGGGCACGAAAGACCCTTCGTGCCCGTGAACTGCGCGGCCATTCCGGAAACGCTGATCGAGAGCGAACTGTTCGGGCATGAAAAGGGCTCGTTCAGCGGTGCCACCGGGATGAAGCGGGGTCAGTTCGAACAGGCCGACGGAGGGACGCTGTTCCTGGATGAAATCGGGGACATGAGCCTGAACACGCAGGCCAAAGTCTTGCGAGCTCTCCAGGAACAACAGTCTACGCGGGTCGGGGGCACCAATGCCTTGAAGGTTAATGTTCGCATCATTACCGCGACGAATCGCGATTTGGCCAAGATGGTGAAAGAGGGCAAGTTCCGAGAGGATCTCTACTATCGTCTGAACGTCGTGCGCATCGTCCTGCCTCCGCTGCGTGAGCGTCGGGAGGATATTCCGATGCTGGCCCACCACTTTCTGCGACGCTTCGCACAGGTGAATGGCTACGCCATCGGGGGATTCGTCCCGGAAACGATGGGGTTGTTGGAACGGTATGGGTGGCCCGGGAACGTGCGGGAGCTGGAGAATGTCGTTGAACGGGCCGTCTCCCTCGCTCACGGGCCGCTCATTATGCCCGACGATCTGCCGGAGTCGGTCCGTACGGGGCCGTTGGCCTCGGCGTCGACGGAGGATCCGTCCAGGGCCGGACAGGACCAGGCACATCTGACGCTGGACGAAGTGGAGAAACGGCATCTGATCCGGGTGTTGAAGGAAACGGCAGGGAACAAAGTCAAGGCGGCGAAAATCCTGGGGATCGACCGGCGCACGCTCTATCGGATGGCTGAACGATTCGGTCTCGTTCTCGGAGAAGATCCCGGAGAGCAGGCAGGGGGCTAGAGTAGGCCCAGCTCGTTTCGAATCAGCCGAAGGAAGGTGTCCGGGGCTTGGGGGAGCGGGATATCACCGGAACCCCATCGCGAGAAGAGCCCGTCTTTCGAATCGTGGAGAACTTCAAGTTTCACATGTGTCGTTTGTTCAGCGCCCTCCGTCAGATCGATGCGGACTCGACTGCGACCGATTCCGAATCGAGACACGACAAGCCAGTTCCAGATCGCGCGGATTTCTTCACGGTAGCCGGTTGTGAGACGGGCACCTGACGCCTCGTCGTCAGAGACCGTATACCCATTCTCCGTGAGGACTTTGACGGCTGCTTGCTTGACCCGCTCACGAGGCGCCGCATACTGCATCTCGGCGGTTCCCGGACCTGGCTGGGTCCCGAGCTCGGCGCACCCTACCGTGCCGAGGCAGAGGAGCAAGGCGAGTGTCTGCAGGAATGGCCGCATGCTATTTCTTGAGTCGATAGACAAGGTGCGTATCGGTTTGGGCCACGCCCTCGATGGTATGAATCTTCGCCAGCACCAGGGTGGTCAACGCGTCTTGATCCGGCGCCTCGACCAACGCAAAGATATCCGGCTTCCCCCAGCAGGGATCGATCGTCTTGATCTCTTTGATCTCGGCGAGAGCTTTGACGGCGGTGGTGGTTGGCCCCGGGAGTACGTTGATCAGCACATAGGCTCGATCGGCCACGCGCCTCCTCCTTGCGACGTTCGCCCCGGTCCGCCGGCAGGACGCTCACAGCTCACCGCACGATGTACAGATGCCATGAGGGATCATCCATAGTCAAGGGGAGTGGATCATGACGCGCAGAGAAGACAGAGTATGCGACCGTCCGTCGGAGGCGGGAAGCGGGCGGCGTGCGTCATCATGTCGATGGGCAGTCGGGCGGGCGATGCTCGCCGGGCTCATCGTCCTGTCATTCGCCGGCGATCCTGTGCAAGCAGCCGAGCGTGGACGGGATCATCTGACGCGGGCGAAGGTGTATCTCGCCGCCGGCGACTATCGGCGCGCGGTGGAGGCCTGTCAGCGTGAGATCGACGAGGCACCCTCGGCTGCGAGTTACGTCTATCTCGCCTACGTCTATCAGGCCCTGGACGGGTATGTCGAGCATCTGGCCAAGATTGACCGGTGGGTCGGGATCGAACAGCTCTATCGCAGTCTGACGTTCACGAGCAGCCAGGACCTGATGGATCCGCCCGAAGTTCTGGCTCGGATCGCGAAAGAGATGATCCAGGACGGCGCTCGGCGTCAATCTGATGTCACGGCGGCCATGGCGGGGCGGCTGGACCAGGAGACCGTGAAGCGATTGTGGAAGATCCAAACTGCCTGGCGGGCGGCGAAACCGGAGGGATGGTGGGCGGGTGTGCCGGATGAGTGGGGGTGGTGAGCCGATCGGGATTCGTGCCGGGTCCTTTGGCCGGTTGACGTGTCGCGATAGATGATTATGTCTCACAAACAAGCGGCTTCTGGACTCGGTTGACAGGGTCCAGGGGCTACGTTACGATGCCAACCGATTCGTCGCACGGGCGCGGGTTTTTTCGAACGAAGGAGGCGGTCTGTGGGGGGCAATGCAACGAAAGTAGATTCGTCGAGCTGGAATTCGCAGGTGATGAAGGCCTCGGAACTGGTCATGGTGGACTTTTGGGCGGTGTGGTGCGGTCCGTGTCAGATGCTGGCGCCCATCGTCGATGAGCTCGCGACGGAGTACACCGGCAAAGTGCGGGTCATGAAGCTCAATACGGATGAAAATCCCGAGATCGCCGGGCAATATCAGGTGATGAGCATTCCGACCATTCTGTTTTTCAAGAACGGCCAGGTGGTCGAGAAGCTTATCGGTGCCCGGCCCAAGCGGGCCTTCAAAGAAATCATCGATTCACTGCTCTCGAAAAGCTCCGCGACAGCGTGAGGCGGCAGGCGTCCGGGCGGGGGCTTTTCCGCCGCCCGGTCGTCAAACGACGTCCGTTGAGCGAGATCCTCCCTCCATTCGAGGACCATGCTGACTGAGCTGCGCATACGCAATTTTGCGCTGATTGAGGAGCTCAGTCTCGAATGTCACTCCGGATTTCACATCCTGACCGGCGAAACCGGCGCCGGAAAGTCCATCCTCATTGATGCGATTGCGCTGCTGATCGGAGGGCGCTCCTCGCTCGACCTGATCCGCTCGGATGCGGAGGAGGCCGTACTCGAAGCAGCCTTTTCTATCCCTCCTGCCCACACGCTCCGTGCTCAGTTGCGGGAGAACGGGATGCTGGCGGACGGCGAGACGGAACTGATCGTCCGACGGGTGATTTCC